>JAEDOP010000022.1 GCA_016301865.1 Alphaproteobacteria bacterium | reverse complement strand
AATCACCCACGCGAATTGGTTCACGTTGGTGAAAAGATTCAGGTCAAAGTTATCCAGTTCGACCCAGAATCACATCGTATTTCATTGGGCATGAAACAACTGGAAGAAGACCCATGGGAAACAGCATCCCGTGCGTTCAATGTTGGCGACACAGTATCGGGCAAAGTATCATCTTTGACAGATTACGGTGCATTCATTGACCTGGGTAACAATATCGAAGGTCTGGTTCACATGTCTGAACTGTCCTGGACAAACAAGAACATCCACCCCAGCAAAGTTCTGCAAAACGGTATGGATGTAAACGTTGTTGTTTTGGGCATCGACCAGGATAAACGTCGTATTTCATTGGGCTATAAACAGCTGCAACCAAACCCATGGAAACAATTTGCTGAAACCCACAATGTTGGCGATGTAATCACAGGCCCAATCAAGAACACGACTGAATTCGGTCTGTTCGTTGCCTTGACCCCAGAATTGGACGGTATGGTTCACATTTCTGACCTGTCATGGAACAAACTGGACGAAGAAGAACTGAAGAAATTCGTTCGTGGCCAGGAAGTAACCGCGAAAATCTTGGACATCAATCCAGAAAAAGAACGCGTTACACTGGGCATCAAACAGTTGACAGAAAGTGCTGAAAACAACTCGGCCTCTTTAAAGAAAGGCGCGGTTGTATGCGGTACAGTTTCCGAAATCACACCTGATGAATTGGTTTTGACATTGGCGGGCGATGTACGCGGTGTTATCCGTCGCACAGACCTGTCCCGTGAAAAATCCGAACAGGACACATCAAAATACAGCGTTGGCGACAGCGTCGAAGCATCCGTTGTTTCCGTCGAAGACAACACTGTTAAATTGTCTGTCCGTGCCCTGCAGGTGACATTGGAAAAGCAGGCTGTCAAAGAATTCGCAAACGAAGCCGATTCCGGCTCTGTTTTGGGCGACATCTTAGGCGCAGCTATCGAAAACAGCAAAAAATAATTTGTAAATTTATAAATTGTTTCACCGTCTGCCTTGTGGACGGTGTTTTTTTATGATAAAATCAACACCATGACAGATAAAAAACAAATTATTGTAATGATGGGGGGCCCCGGTGTTGGCAAGGGAACATTTTCGCGCATGTTAATGAACACGCATACCTATGACCATATCGAGGCCGGCGCCCTGCTTCGCGCCGAACCAGCAGATTCTGAAATCGATAAATTAATATCGGCTGGTAATCTGGTGCCGGATAAATTGATCTGTGATTTAGTGGCACAAAAAATTTCAGACCACGACATTATCTTGGACGGATTTCCCCGCACACTGGGCCAGGCCAAATGGTTGGTTCATAATTATGCCGACAAATTTGACATTCACGTCCTGTATTTGGCAACCGATGACGCAACATTAATTGCACGCATACAAAAACGCATCCGCGATGGCACAAAACGCGCCGATGACGCCACGATGGACATCATCCGCCATCGTCTGGAAAATTTCCAGCGCATCACCATGCCCGCAGTTAATTGGTTACGTACCGCCCCCTGCATAAAATTCAGTGAAATAAATACCGTCGGCGACACATCCGATAACTTCGCCGAAATCGTATCTGCCCTAGGCAAATAAAAAAATCCCCCATCCGGGCCCCGCGCAAACGAATGTTTGCGTGGGTGGACATTGGGGGATTTTTTACTGTCCCATGCCGGCCGGGCTGAATCGGCCGATATTATTAAACAATTCTTCGATTGCGTTCAATTCAATCGCCGCCGGGATTTCTGTTTCGCCTTCGGCAATCTTGACATCCGGCAAATCCGCATCGTGTAAAACCTGGGTTTTCAAAACCCGATTTCCCTTTACCCACGCCAACAAAACGGTCTCGTCGGTAAAGGTTGGTGCCAATGGCCCGCGATAGTTTTCATCCGCGCCATAGTACACCCAAACTTCGTCCCCATACATAGTCTTGACCTGGGGCGCACCAATTTTTTCAATCAATGCCGATGTCGTTTTAATATTCACGACCTGGGACGCCAAATCATCGGGGAACACATACCCCCGATGTTTGGTCTGAAACGTACACGCCGACAACAATACCAACGCACATAAAATAGTTTTCTTCATACCTACCCTTCCCTATTTTCTTTGACAACCGGCTTGTTCAGCATTACAAACTGTGCAATATGTTTTTTCAACTCACTCTTATACGCATTGTTTGCCTTGGCCATATCAACCAGTTTATTAAACTGTGGATTTGCCGCACGTGCCGCACCGAAACGCGATTCTGTTTTCAAGAAATCTTCCAACGGTAACGGGTTATCAACATTTGAATCCATGGTCAGTGGATTATGCCCCTCTGTAATCAGGCGTGGGTCAAATCGGAACAACGGCCACGCACCGGTCTGAACCATCTGCATTTGGTGTTCCGCGCCATTTTGCAGTGCGAACCCATGCGCGATACATGGCGCATACGCCAATATGATTGACGGCCCGTTAAAGGATGCCGCTTCGCGGAATGCGCGTATTGCCTGGGCCTGGTTTGCCCCCAGTGCAATTTGTGCGACATATGCGCCACTCATCATCGCAATCATACCTAAATCTTTTTTAGCATGTTCTTTACCACCAATTGCGAATTTCATACTGGCACCAAACGGTGTAGACTTAGACTGCTGGCCACCGGTGTTCGAATACCCTTCGGTATCCAGAACCAATATATTCACATTTTCACCGCTGTGTAATATACCCAATATCATACGCCCAACCGTCACCCCCGATAATCCACACAGACTTATCGACAACTTCACCAATCAGGCTTTCCGCCAATCGCGCGCATGGCCCGTCAATTTTCGCCAACTGTTTGCGCAGTTCCGCCTCCAACGCGCGCTGTTTTACGGCATCTGTTTCATCAAATATATCTTCGACGTTTTCAATTCCCAACTCAAACAACAACGCACGCAGGTTATCGCGTTTTTGGTTCAATGCCAAACGCATACCCAAACCATATTCTGCATTATCTTCGAACAGTGAATTTGACCACGCCGGCCCACGACCATTTGCGTCATGTGTCCACGGCGTCGTTGGCAAATTCGCCCCATAAATCGATGAACAGCCCGTTGCATTGGCAACCACCATACGTTCCCCAAACAGGTGCGACAACAATTTTACATACGGCGTTTCACCACACCCCGCACACGCACCCGGAAATTCAAAGTAATGTGGCAACAATTCCACATGCTTTGGAATATTCAGGTTTAATTTTTCGCGTGGCATATCTGGCAATTTTTCAGCTGCGTTAAATGCCGCCTGATTATCCGCCATCACGTCCGCCGCACGCACCATTGATAACGCGCCCACTGGACAATTTTTCACACAAACATTACATCCCGTACAATCGGCCGGCGAAATATTGATTGTGAAATACATATCCGGCCCCAGTTCCGGTGTCTTCATCGGCACAACCTTGATACCCTTGGCACGGGCATCCGCAACCTGGTCTGCGGTCAAAGCCTTAATCCGAATAACTGCATGTGGGCACAGCATTGAACACTTGCCACACTGGATACACTTATCAATATCAACGGTTGCCACCTTGTCCGATATGGCACGTTTTTCGTATTTTGATGTACCAACCGGATACTGACCTGCGCCAAATTCACCATCGACACGGAAACGCGAAACAGGAATCGCATCCCCACGCTGTGCCGCCATTTCACCCAATGTCCCTGCAATTTCCGCCGGCGTATCCAGTGTCATAGCCGGCACGAAATCCGGCGCAAAGTTCGACACCGACGACGGCATATCAAATTTGTGTAGAAATTCCGCCGCCCTATCAACCGCCGCCCAATTGGCCTGGACAACGTCCATCCCCTTCTTTTTATATGTTTTTTCGATTGCAGCCTTGGCACTGATTGCAGCCTGGGCCGGGTCGATAACCTTTGTTAAATTAAAGAAGTTCAACATAATAAACGTATTTATGCGATTACCCAATCCCAATTCCGCCGCCGCACGATTCGCGTCCAAGAAATATACATTTGCGCGAATCCGCATCAGGTGTTCCTGGGTATCACGTGGCAAATTCGCAAACGCAACATCCGGTGCCATCGATGTGTTAATCATCACCGTACCACCCGCACGCAGACCGCGGAACACATCAAAACGTTGCGCAATCATAAAGTTTGAAACGCTTATAAAATCTGCCACTTCGACCAAGTACTGACTTTTAATCGGCGCATCTGAGAAACGAATATGCGACGCAGTCAAACCGCCTGATTTCTTGGAATCATACACGGCATAAGACTGTGGATACAAATCAGAATTTTCCCCAACAATCTTAACAATATTTTTTACCGCCCCAACTGTACCATCACTGCCGATACCATATAAAATTGCGGTCTTGAAATTCGGATCTTCGACTGCGAACGCAGGATCGGTCTTTAACGACAACCCCATCAAATCATCTTCAATTCCAACTGTAAAATTATGATGTAATTGCCCCCGCAGCAGGTTTTCATAAATAGCCTTAACATCGCGCGGCTTAAATTCCTTGGACCCCAGTCCATAGCGTCCACCAAATACCGCAACGCCATCGCCCACAACCGACTTTACATCCTGGTACAGCGGTTCACCAATACTGCCCGGTTCTTTGGTACGATCCAGCACCGCAATCGCCCGCACAGATTTTGGCAATGCACGACGGAAAGCGTCCACCGGGAATGGCCGATACAGATGCACCTTGACCAACCCCAATCCGCGCGGCAGGTGTGGCAATGTTTCTTCTATCGTTTCACACGCGCTACCCATGGCGACGATAACAAATTCCGCATTTTCATCACCTACATAATCGACCAGGTTATATTTACGCCCCGTAAGTGTTGCAAACTCATCCATACAATTCTGTACAATTTCCGGTGTTTTTTCATACAGTGGGTTTGCCGCCTCGCGCCCCTGGAAATAGACGTCTGGATTTTGCGCAGTCCCACGGATTGTCGGTTTATCCGGCGTCATACCACGCGCCCGATTTTCCAACACCAATTTTTCAGGAATCATTTTTTCCAACACTTCGTCCGGTATGCGCGTCAGGCGCGATTCTTCGTGACTGGTACGAAATCCATCAAAGAAGTGCAAGAACGGCACCCGCGCCCGCAACGTTGCCGCATGCGCAATCGCCGCCATATCGTGCGCCTGTTGTACATTGTGCGAAGACAGCATCGCAAACCCAGTCGAACGCACCGACATAACATCACTGTGGTCGCCAAAAATCGACAACGCATGTGTTGCCAGCGCACGCGCCGCCACATGCATAACAAACGGCGTCTGTTCACCGGCGATTTTATACATATTCGGAATCATCAACAATAATCCCTGGGACGCCGTAAATGTTGTCGCCAAACTGCCCATCTGTAATGCGCCATGCATCGCGCCGGCCGCCCCCGCTTCGGACTGCATTTCGATAATCTGTGGGATTGCGCCCCAAATATTTTTTTTATGCTGAAACGACCATTCGTCCGCCAATTCACCCATAGTACTGCTGGGGGTAATTGGATAAATCGCCGCAAAATCAACACATCTGTACGCGACGTCCGCCGCCGCCCAGTTTCCATCAACAATCAATTTAGACATAATAATTTTCCTTTACCAATTTTACACAATGCCCCAATTGTACCCCCAAAATCCACCAATGGCAAGATTAATAAAACAAAAAAAGGGGCATTTGCCCCTGAATTATTTTTCTACATCTTCTGTCAGTTCGACATCTGTCGGACTGGAAATACTGCGTGATTTCACAGTATCCATGGCAATCACCATTTCCATCGCGCGTTGTAATTGATAGTCGCGCGCATCTTTTTCTTCGTCCGTCAGTTCTTCGAACGGCGTTTCTTCGTCATCAGAATCTTTGTCGTCTTTATCAGACTTTTTCTTGTCTTTCTTTTTCGCCTTGTCGTTTTTCAGCGAATTCTTGAAAGACGCCTCGGAATACATACTTTCCTTTTTTTCCAGCACTTCCACCTTGGAATGCAAAACCTCTATATCCGGGGTAATACCCTCGTTTTGAATCGACCGCCCCGACGGTGTATAGTACCGCGCAATCGTGATATGAATCGCCGTTCCATCCCCCAATGGCTTTTGCTGCTGCACACTGCCCTTGCCGAACGACTGCGATCCCATAACCAGACCACGCCCATTATCCTGCAACGCACCCGCAACAATTTCAGACGCCGATGCCGACCCATGATTAATCAGCACCACAACCGGTTTTCCATTAACCAAATCCCCCGGTTTTGCAAAGACGCGTTCAATATCTGTCTTTTCCTTGCCGCGTGTGGACACAATCTCGCCGCCGTCCAAGAACGCATCCGACACATCAATTGCCGCCGTCAGATAACCGCCGGGATTATTGCGCACATCAACGACATAACCAACAACCTTGTCCTTTTCCAGTTCTTTTATCGCCTTGTTCAAATCACGCGATGTTGTCGCCCCAAAATCTGAAATTCTGATATATCCGATTTTTGGTGTATCCTTGTCATCTGGGTCGGCATCCGCCAACATTTTTGTATCATGCTTGACCGATTCCACCTTGATAATCGCACGTTTCAGCGTCATTTCGCGTGGTTCGCCATCATCAGAAACGACCGTCAGTTTAACCTTGGTCCCGGGCCGTCCCTTCATTTTCTTAACTGCCTGATTCAATGTTAAATCAAAGACTTGTTCACCATCAATATGGGTAATATAGTCGCCGGCCTTAATACCCGCCTTGTCCGCAGGGGTATCGTCAATCGGCGAAATCACGCGCACCGCGCCACGGTCACTGGTAATCTGAATCCCCAGTCCCCCAAATTCCCCGTGCGATTTATCATTAAATTCCTTGAAATCATCTGCCGACAGATATGACGAATGTGGGTCCAACGCACCCAACATACCGTTCATAGCGGCCTCTAACATCTTTTTTTCATCGGCTTCTTCGACGAAATTATCGCGCGCCACTTCGAACACCATCGCCAGTTTTTTCAACTCTTCATAAATCTGTTCATCGGTCAGATGCACAACCGGTTCTTCTTTTTTCTTTTTCGGCGCGGCCACACAATCCACCACCGGCAACAACATCATCATAAAAACAACTAAATTCTTGAACATAAACGCCCCTTTCATCTGATTTGCCCCCAGAATAAACCAATTTGCCCCCACATTCAACACGAATTTTGAAACAACAGCATAAAAACGCACAAAACTTGACAAAGTAAATTTATGGACTATATTCATAGTAAACAAACAAAAGGCAAATCAAATGTCGTCACGCAAACAAAAAATAACAACAAAACAACAAATCGCCCTGAAACGTGCGGAACTGGACGATTGTTTTGACAGCTTTTCTTCGGTCAAGCGCACAAACAACCTAAATTGGTTGCGTCGTCAAATTGCCTTTGAAGAACCCCAGATTTTATGTCCTGTCCCCAAACAAGACCTGGACGAAACCAGCATGTCAAACATCGCAACCACATATGACTATATCATGGCAAACAAGTCCCAGGAAATAAACATCGAAGACATCCGCATCATCCACGCTAAACTGTGTTTAAACACGAATATTGATGGCTATAACTTTCGCACAACGAACTGCAAACTGCGTATGAGCATTGATGGCATGACATACAACGCCCCCGATTACAGTGTAATTGATTACGAACTGCGCCAGATTATTTATAACATGAAACATTCCAAGCACGATGTTCTGACACGTGCATACGATGCACATTATGAAATGATAATGTTACAACCGTTTGATGATTTTAACAAACGCACCGCCCGCCTGATTATGAACTGGGTACTGTTGCAAAATGGATACCGTCCAATTGCCTTTAACAAACGCAGTGACAAAACCGCCTATATCAGTGCCCTGCAATCGCGTGCATGTGGCGACAAACGCGCATACACCGAATACATGGCAAAATGCCAATTACGCACCCAAGAAGGCATATTAAAACACCTGCGGGAATCAAAAATATATTAACGCCATGACACAGAACATAAACAATCTTATCCACGGTCGCGAAAGTTACATCGTCTATTTTGGCGACAGTCTGATTATGAAGCGTCCATTGCCAACACTCAGTGCTGACGCACGTGATGCATGGCTGGCCAAACAGCATAAAACCAAAGATGCCATTGACGAAATCTATGCTGTTGGTAATCCACGCTATAACATTCCACGCATGATTTATATCAAAGACGACGAATATCAATTACTGGAAGAATGCGCCCCCGGCCAACATCTGACGGCCGATTTATTCAAAACCCTGTCACGCCGCCAGCAATACGAAATCATTGATGGCGTTGCTGCATTCTTGGTTGATATGAACGAACTGAAACCCGTCCAGGAAATCCAACGTCATAAAATCGCAAACGAATTGAAATTTAATCGTCTGGATAAATTTATCGAAAACAAAATGCATCATTGGTTCAAGGATGACGAAATAAAATATATGGCGGGCATTCGCGATAACATCGGCACATTTGAATACGACACACGCGCTGCATGGTCACATTGCGACCTGAACCCTGGC
>JAEDOP010000021.1 GCA_016301865.1 Alphaproteobacteria bacterium | reverse complement strand
TTATCTGTTATCATACCTGTATACAATGTAGCGGAATATTTAGCAGAATGTTTGACCAGTGTATGTAATCAAACACTGACAGATATTGAAATTATTTGTGTCAACGACGGTTCGACCGATAATTCTGGTGATATTTTGCAAGACTTTGCCAAACAAGACACACGAATTCAAATTATCAATCAGGAAAATGCAGGGCTGTCGGCGGCACGAAATACAGGGCTGAAATACGCAACAGGTGAATATATTACATTCTTGGATTCTGATGATTGGATTTCGTTGGATTACTATGAAACACTATATAAATCAGCCAAAGAAAACGACGCGGACATTGCTGTTGGGAATGTACTAAATTATATTAATGCAGCGAAAATGTCTTTTAGTCATGCATTCAAATATTCATTTACCGACACAAAACATATTATAACTGAATATCAAGACAAACAAATGTTATTGCAGTCTTGCGTAGTATGGCACAAACTTTATAAACGAAGTTTAATATTTGATAATAAATTACAGTTTTATCACGGAAAAATGGTCGAGGATTTTCCGTTTACATTTATGGCGGTGGCATTGGCGAATAAAATTGTACGATGCCCATTTACATTTTTATATTACAGACAACGCAAAACATCTATTATGGGCGATCCTAAAAAACAGGTTAAAAATGCATGGGATGTAATGGATAATTATAAAACATTAAAAAAACAATTAGAGTTAACAAAGTTAGATAATAAGGATTTTTACTTTGATACTTTGTGTATATTTATGTTGACACAGTTGGTAAACTGGATTTCGAAGCTACCAAAGATGTACAGGCGCGAATATATAAATCAGGTTAGCCAACTTATAAGATCTATAGAAAAAAAACACTTTTTTTCAGATAGCTTGTATTGGAATCTTGTAACTTGTGTAATGCATAACAGAATACTTAATAAAATATTTTATATCAAATACACATTGTATAAAGTTGAGTTTTTATTTCTAGGTATTCCGCTGATAAGATTCAAAAATTCAGAAGAAAAAGATTTCATAGTAGCGTTATTTGGGATTATACCTGTATGTAAAATAAGGAGTAATAAAGATGAAACACTTGCTGACTAGTATAACTAGACGTTTTGTAAAAAAACAGCATAGCCATAAGCATTTTGATATTGAATATGACGCAGATGAGAATGCTACAATTCTTTCTTATTTACATGAGAATGTAAGAGCAGTGCATTTAGAAAATAATGTATGCTTTTGGTACAGAAATTTTATATGCCCTGGCACAAAAATTGGCAGATTTTCTTATGTAGGAGAAGGTACTAAAATAGATAAGCATGTTTGTATTGGCAGATATTGCTCGATTGCGACTAATGTATTAATTGGTGCAACAATACATCCTACAAACTGGCTTTCAACATCACCGTTTCAGTATGATACGTGGTTAGATGCAGATACCAACAAATTAAAATGGCAAATAGCTAAACAAACGACAATTGGACACGATGTCTGGATTGGTGCAAATGTTGTCATTCAAAGCGGTGTGCATGTTGGCCACGGGGCAATTATTGGTTCTGGTGCTGTTGTGACCAAGGATGTTCCGCCTTATGCTATTGTGGGTGGAGTTCCTGCAAGGATAATTAAATACAGATTTGATACAGACATAATTCAAAAACTATTAGATAAACAATGGTGGAATTTACCACATGACAAATTGAGAAAATTGCCTTTTGATGACATACAACGATGTTTACAATTAATTTAGGAAAACCGGGTTGCCCCGGTTTTTATTTATTCTGTGGCGGCGATGGCGTTAGTTATTTGCCACGCAATCCGCATGGTGGCAGAATCACCATAAGTGGCAACAACAAATTTATCAGTCGTACGCGTACCAACTGTGATATGCGTTGTCGCCCAATATACAACTGCGTCGTTCTTGGTTAACAAAACTTCATAATTCGTGTTTGCCAGTTTTATGGGTAATGTGATTGTTGTTGCATTACCTGTGTAATGACCACCCATATCAACCATGCCACTTTTGTATTTGCGCCACCACATAGTGTCCGTGCGTCCCGATTCTACAATATAATCAAGTGGCGTCAGGTCGGGGATTTCGATGCGTTTCGCAAGTGTTGTGCCACCGGGCGTTTGCCCATCATGAACGCGCAGCGTGTTGTTCGTGGTGTCAACCGTGATTTCACCGGGCGCGCCGGTAAATGTTTCGTGTTCGGCGGATGTGCCGCGTCGGAACTGAATCTGAATAGGCATATGTTTTTTCCTTTTGTGCCTGGATTTCTGAGTGCTTGAAAGTTCCGACGAAAATTTTTCGTTTGTTGGTTTGAATAAAAGATAAAGAACCCTCCCCGCCAACTTTCGTTGGCCCTCCCCTCCACTGTAGGGGAATTACTTGATAACTGCGCCTTTAATCAGGGTCAGGTCTTCTTTGATGTCGTCGATTTTTATCTGGATTTGGCCGATGCCGGTTTCCAATATCGTCGTGCGATTTCCAGCGATGTTATGCGCGTGTCAAATGTTTCGTGTTCGGCAACTGATAGGTCTTGGCGGGCCGCCCAATAGACCAACCCACCAATAAAGACAATTAAAAACCAACTGTTGCGCAAAAGGTCCAGCGATATCATGTGTTATCCCCCCTGCCCCGCGCAATTAGTGCTTCGATTTGACGAACCAGGGCGCGCTGGGATTCCGCCCAGCGCAATTCGCTATCTGATGCGTTCGGGCCCAATGTGCGCGCAACTGTTATTTTGCGCAAATGTTCCAGGACAACCAGCCCCGACGGCGTGCTAAAACAGCGCGCGTAGTTTTGTTCTGTGTTTTTCATAGTTCACCCCCAAGTACTGTTTCCAGCGCTGACATCTGGGCAATTGGCGCAATGTATTTTAATTCTGCGTCCCCGTTCAGGCGGATTGGTTCAATAAGGCCGCGACGCGATAAAATCTGCAAGCCACGATCGCACAATGGGCGAACCAATTCATGAATCAGGCGACCGTACGTCGCACCCAAAATACGCATCATGTCCGCATTGCGCGCCATGATTTCAGTGGCGGTCATTTCTTTTTCTGATAACAGACCCAGCCTATCCGCCAGCAATGTATGGCGGATGCGTTCGCGCAAATCGCGCAGCACTAGTTGTGAAACATCAAAGTTTGCACCACTGGTCAATGGGGTCAGGCCAGATGAACCAACAGCCTTGGGAATAATCGCGCCGGGCGTCAGGTTTATGTTTTGCAGGTTAATAACACCGTCATCGTCCGCCATCCATATGCCGGATACAGCAATCGTTGCGTTCTTTAATACCAGTTCGACGACTTTGTTCGCGGTTTTTATATCGGGCAATGCACGCAAGACTGGCCCGCGACCATATAATTCACCCGATGATACCGCCCAGCGGAATATAATGTATGGGTTCGTTTCAAATGTACCAGTTGATACAATATTATTTTCAATATCACCGCCAACATCCAACCATGCTACAAAATCTGTGTCAACCAGGCTTTGCACCAGTTTTAATGGTGTTTGTGGGTCGCGTTTTATCGCGTCGCGCAAATTTGCCGGCGGTGTCCATGTGGGATATTTTTCCATAACTTCACGTGCCGACATGGATGTGGTGTGAAAGACCGCGTTCGGCAATATAGCAATGTCGGTCATTGGGATTGCTGTAAAGTTAAATGCAGATGATGCGCCGATTGGGGATTCGGCCATAAACAGGCACGCTGTGCCCAATATAACCATGTCCATATAGCACTGGTGAATGGTTGTATAGAAGTTTGAATCATTCAAATGCGCACGCAGGACAGATGTCGCATAGTCTGCGTTCTGGGATAATTCACTTTCGCCGACCAATTGCAACCACATCGATTCAGGCGGTGTCATCAATGTATAAATCGATGCCGCCAGATTGTCAGATGCATCCATGGCGGTTGCATCATACAATGTTGCCGCATCATCGTCGGCCGTGGGCATCGCATAACGGCGCGCTGCATCCCATCGGGCAATCCAAGGGGCACGCATATCCAGGGCACGTTTATACAAGTTTTGCAAGTTTTGATACATTTTGTTTTCCTTTTTTTGTTTTTTAGATTTTAAAGTTTGTGTTGGCGGTGAATGTTTTTATCGCTGAACCAATTGCGCGGATTGGGATTGACGTGTCCGCAATTGCACCCGCCACCGCGTCCAGGCCGTCATCATGAATGCCCGGCGCGCCAATCGGCGACCAACCCAACATTTCCGCCATCAGGGCTGTGTTCTGGACACGGGTATGTGCGTGCAGACGCCCCGTTGATAACGCTGGTTCAATGGCACTTAAAATACGGTCTGATTTTGATTTGTGGTTCTGGATTTTATTAACATAGATGTTTGCACCACGGCGGGCGGCGCAATCACGCATTATTTCTGGCACACCCATACCAATGCCGTTGGTTTCCAGACTGATTCTGGTTAAATTGTGCGCACGCATGTAATCCAGCACCATGTCGCACTGGCGCGACAGGGGAAACATTTCTTCGTCAGAGACAGTCAGGTACAAAATATCGTGGATAAACAAATGACGCGTTTTATCATCACGGTACAGCAATACACAGGCACTGCCATCGCGATGGCGACGACCGGTGGACGGGTCCCAGTATAATGTCATACCGGTTATATTAAATTCACCAATGCGGGCGGTGTGCGGGTCAAATTCTGTGTCATAAAATTTTAGGCCGCCGGGATCAAGACGCGCCCGTTCCAGTGGTGCAGATTCCAACATCATCTGGGATGCAAAGTGACGCGCACCGACCGTTTGACGTAATTCGTCAATGCGCGAAAGCGGAAAAAGTTCGGGCCACGCGGATGTGCCATCTGGGTTAACCATCGGAATTTTCAACACTTTATACCCACGCAAAAAAGGCGTTGAAAAAGCATTTTTTTCATATACCATTGGCATAGAAGTAAAGGAATTTGACATGGATTTTACCCCCAAAACATTACCAACCAATCTGGAAGCAGAACAGGCGGTTTTGGCCGCAGTACTGATGAACAACCGCGCGTTGGAACGGGTTGACGAATTCCTGAATTACAAGCATTTTTCACATCCTGCGCATCAGGAAATCTATAAACTGGCGGAAAAGCAGTTTGCCGCCGGTATCCCGTTCGATATTATCACCGCGAAAAACTATCTGGACCAACAGGGTGTTCTGGAATCCGTTGGCGGTGTGGATTATTTAAGCCAGTTGACCAGTGCCGGCGCAACCGTTGTTAATGTCGAACAATATGGTCGCATTGTTTATGAACACGCATTGCGTCGTGAGTTAATCGCACTGGCCCAGGATATTACAGACAAGGCATACGTCGAAGATATGGATAATCCCGTCGCACGCCAGATTGAAATTGCAGAACAAAAATTATTTGATATGGCGACCACGGGCACGTCTGAACGCGAAGTCACACCAATTTCAACCGCGTTGCAAAGCGCACTGGCCGAAGCGGAAATTGCGTACAAGGCCGATGGACAGTTGTCAGGTCTGACCACTGGGTTGAATGCGTTGGATAAATCAATCAGTGGTTTGCACCATTCTGACTTGATTATCATTGCAGGACGACCGGCGATGGGAAAAACCACGTTGGCAATGAATATCGCGTTTAATGCCGCCCAGGCAATTTCATTTGGACGCGCAAATAAAAATTACAAGGGCGCGGTGGTGTTTTTCAGTCTGGAAATGTCGGCATCACAGTTGGCGGCACGTGTGCTGTCATCGCAATCGAAAATCCCGGCGACATCTATGCGTGAAGGAACGCTGACAGATGAAGATTTCCTGAAAATGTCCCAGTATTCCGCCGCGATTGGTCAGGTACCATTATTTATCGATGATACACCGGGCATGTCGGTGCCAATGATGCGCACACGCGCGCGTCGGTTGGCACGCAAACATGGTGGGATTGCGCTGATTGTAATCGACTATCTGCAACTGATGACATCACCTGGGGGCAAACATAATGACAACCGCGTTCAGGAAATTTCTGAAATCACGCGTGGTCTTAAAATGTTGGCCAAGGAATTAGACGTGCCGGTTATCGCCCTGTCCCAATTGTCACGTAGTGTGGAATCACGTGATGATAAACGACCAATGCTGTCGGATTTGCGTGAATCTGGTTCTATTGAACAGGACGCCGATATTGTTATGTTTACATATCGTGAAGAATACTATTTACAAAATCGCAATCCGTCCGAACGTATGTCGAATACCACAAATAACGCAATGGTCGAAAGTTGGCAAAAACGATATGAACGTTCGCGTGGCAAGGCCGATATTATCATTGGCAAAAACCGTCACGGACGTCCAGAAACGGTGCGTACAGCGTTCTTTGGCGATTACAGTTTGTTTGACAATCTGGACGAATTCGAAGCACGCGGCGAAAATGATTTTGCACAGCCGGCCCCAACAATTACGGCCGCGCAACTGGCAAATGACGTGGATTCAATGCCGACTGAAATCGACCCAGACGCAATCCCAGACGATATGCCATTGTAATTTATAATTATTTACTTGCGTGGGGAACTAAAATTGACTATTATTTTGTCAAGTATTAGTCATTTAGGAGTTTGCCCATGGCCCAAGAAGAAATTATATTTCCAAATAATATCCGCAACATTCGACTGGCGAATGGTATGAAGATGACCGAACTGGCCCGTCGGGCGGGGTTATCGTTGTCGGCGGTGTCTAAAATCGAAAAGGGTGTGCGTCGATTGAACCAGAAGCAGTTGCTGAATATTTGCAATATCTTGGGGTGCAAATTATCCGATATATTTATCAAGGAATCTGATGATGTGGCCGACCAATGGCAAAGTGAAATTAAACGCCGTATGTCAGACAACGAAAACAGCGGTCTGAAAGTGTTCGGCAGTGGTTTGCGCAAAATCCGCCAACAGACCGGCAAGACAATCGCACAGGCCGCCAAAGATGCCGGTATGACATTGTCGGTTTACCATAAAATCGAAGTTGGTCAGCGTGAAATATATCAGAACGAAATTGAACCGTTGGCAAAATCTTTTGCGTTGGGCGCAGAAGAACTGTTTGATAAAATCGCAAACCTGTATAAATCGGGCGCATTGAACAAGCAAATCAGCAAGGTCAAAGAACGCGTTAAATCTGTTCTGGTGCCGGGCAATCCAGTGTCAGGTATGGACATGCACGGTGGGTTGTATGGCGCAAAATTGTATGACAGTGCACGCAAGAAATTAGTGCCAGTGTTCGGAACACCCGCAGGCAAAGCGATTGCATTCAAAAAATCAGACAAAACCATGATTGTCGCACCAATGACACTGGAAGGACGGGCAGAAATCTATGCGGTTATTCCAAACCCTAAGCGTTTGGGCGGATTTGTTCCTGAAAAATCATATGTGTTCGCCGATGCGTCTATACCGGCAAAGCCCGGTGATTTAGCGGTGGCAATTGATGCAGACTTTAATTCGCTGGATGACGACACAACCATTAATGCATATATTGTCAGTGTACGTCAGGATTCCAAGGGCAAGGTTTATGGCCAGATGTCATCACCAGATGAAAAAATCACACCACAGACCATGCACAAGGTTGTTATGATTGTTATGGAATAACACATACATATACGGAGAGAGAACCCATGAACGCCAAAACAAGTACAATCGCGTTGAAACTGTTGAATCTGTATCGCCAAGAGCATGTTATTGTTGGCGGCTGGACAACTGTTAATCCGATATTTGTAAACGAAGCAACCGATGATGTAATCAAAGAATTGCGCGATATGCCGACGGGTAAATTGCTGGTGCGGCATATTGAAAATCTGCGCAGTGGCAAAACACCAATGGATTCGATTGACCCGGAACTGTTACCATATGGCGGGATGATGATCGCTGAAGATATTGCAACGATTAAACTAACCGCAAATCAATGGCAGGAACTGGAAGACGCGCTGAACAGTTTTACCCCAGACCAAATGGGGCTGGAACGTTTTATGAAATTGGATGTTGTTCGCGAATTCGGCGAAGAATGGCAGAATGCGATACGTTCTGCGTTAAATGCACGACCACAATTACTGGACCGGTGGAATATCGTTAACCAAACATACAATGCATACAGATTGTGGGATACAGCAAACGAAATTATCGCCAACCCAATATCTGAACGATCACGCGCCCAGGTTCAGGCCGATATGCCAGAATATGAAACATACCTGCCGATGTTTGGGGATGCGGGGACAGAATTGTTGACCAAGTTGCGCACGTTCGTCAGTTCCCTGAATTAATCATCACCGGTGCGATAGATTGTATCATGCGTATGTGGCGTGCCAATGTAAATCATTGCGCCGGTGGGTGACAAGATAAAATCTAATTCACGCAAACGTTCACGCATATTTTCCCGTTTCTGGGGCGTGTTGGATGTGTTGGGTACTTCGACATCATCACAAATGATTAAATCCGCACGCAGACCGGTTATGTTGCCGTGCAGGCCCTGGCATATAACCGAGGGTTCACGAATTCCAACCGGACGATTAATAGTTATGCGGGTGGACGCCCATTCTTTTTTATTTTTTGGCACCATGTGTTCACACCACGGGTGGTTTTCCAGTATATGGCGAATATGCGATACCATGCGCGATGCCAGACTGGATTCCGCAGATAATATCAATATTCGTGTCTGGGGACGCAAATACAGAACACAGGCAACAAAAATACCAACAACCGTGGATTTGCCCGAATGACGAAACGCCATCAACAGTCCACGATGGGGCGTATCGCATAAAATGCTGTATAAAAATTCCAAAATTTGTCGATGATGTGCGGGTGTTTCCAAGCCCAGTGTTCGATTCCATTCATCCAGAAAACTATAAAACGCCGTAATCATCGCGGTTTTCGTTCGGCGCGGGTTCTGTGATTGAACCATAATCGTTTATCAATTTTGGCAATGCATTTTCCAATACACCCAACAGATTACGATACAGTCCCAATACCGCACCACCACCCAATTTGTCGCCAATAACATCATGCGTGTAATTG
>JAEDOP010000020.1 GCA_016301865.1 Alphaproteobacteria bacterium | reverse complement strand
AGACGGTTCTGGCGATGCAATTTTGGTGTATAGCCGACGCCGCGTTTGTTCTGTTTCTGTTGGGCGTCAACAATTTCACGACGCAGGGTCAGGCGCGCGGATGTGTCCGCTTCGCAATTTTCAATATCTTCGCGTGTTAACTGGCCACTTAAAATTGGGTTTAATGGCTGAATTTTATATGTTTCAGCGTCTGCGATATTTTTGACTTCCAATTCATGCAGACCGCAGAATTCCGCAATTTGTTCAAACGTCAATGCTGTGTTTTCAATTAACCACAGGGCTGTTGATTTTGGCATATATGGATAGTTCATGGAAATTTCCTCTATTGTTAACGTGGGGCAATATACACCAATATTGCCCCAATTTCAACCGATTTTTATTATTTTTTTGTGTTTTTAGGAATTTATGCCCGTTTGACGATTTTATAGCCGTCGCGACCGTCCAAGACCGACCAACCGGCATTTTCGATTTCGACGCGCAGGGCGTCCGCCGTTGCCCAATCTTTGTTTGCCTTGGCCGTTGCGCGGGATTCTGCCAGCGCGACAATTTCGGCCGGTGCAGTTTCATTTTCCAGCGCACACAACTTTTGCGCACGGTCAATGAATTGCAGCCCCAACAGTCGATCAATAAATTCAAATAAAGCAATCTTTGTTGCAGGATTTACAGTCGTATCCTTTAATAATTCCTGGATAACGACCAATGATTCTGCGGTTTTAAAGTTGTCAGATGCTGGTGCCAGTATTTTGTCGTGCCACACATCATATGTTGCAGAATCTAGTATGCCCATATTGTCGGAATTGATTAAATCGGCGATTTTACGAACAATGTTTTTATACCCAGCGGATGCGGCATCCAAGGATTCAAACGAAAATTCCAGCGGTTGACGATAATGGCTTTGCAGTAATAAATATCTGTATGCCATCGGGTCATAGCCACGTTCAACCAATGTACGAACCGTATATGCTGTACCTGCGGATTTTGACATTTTACCGTCTTTCAATAACAGCCATTCAAAGTGGACCCAGTACGTGACCCATGGTGCACCAACAATAGGTTCGCTTTGTGCGATTTCATTGGAATGATGAACCTTGGCATGTTCTTGGCCGCCGACATGCAAATCAAAGTGTTTGCCCAGGTATTTCATGCTCATTGCACTGCATTCAATGTGCCAGCCGGGAAATCCGATGCCCCATGGGCTGTCCCATTCCATTTGACGTTTTGTGTCCGTTGGTGAATATTTCCACAGTGCAAAGTCTGTAGAATTACGCTTGCCAGAATCATCAATACGGGCCCCACCACGCAATTCAGACAGATTCTGGCCCCCCAATGCACCATACGCGGCAAATTTGGATGTATCATAATAAATACCGTCGCCTGGGATTTCATAGGTATAGCCTAATTCCTCTAATTTTTGGATCTGGGCAATTTGTTCTGCAATATGATCGGTTGCACGTGGCGTATGTGTTGGACGGATTATATTCAATAAATCAGCATCGTGCAGAAAGTTGTTGATATATTTTTGGGCAACGTCCCATACGGACATGTTTTCACGTGCAGCACCCTTTTCCATTTTGTCATCACCCGAGTCAGCATCACTGGTTAAATGTCCGACGTCTGTAAAATTCATAACATGTGTTACATCATATCCATTTTCAATGAAAACGCGTTTGATGATGTCGCTGTTAACAATAGTGCGCATGTTTCCAATGTGTGCATCCCAATAAACCGTTGGACCGCATGTATAGAACCCCATCTTGCCCTGCTCTAATGGTTTAAATTCTTCTAGTTTGCGGGTTAATGTATTATATAGTCTAATCGTCATTGTATGTGTCCTTTCGGTTTATTAACATTGGGATTTTAGTAATTGCGTGTTTGAAATGCAAACGAATTAAGTTTGCGAAAATGTGTAATTAGCGACAACAGTAAAAGTTTATAAAACGAATTGTCATACCCCTATTATGGCACGGCACGGCACAGTAAGTCAAGACACAAAAAAAACACCGGGTGGTGGGTGGTTGCTTTGATAAAGAAAAATTTAGTTGATTATTTATTTTGAGGAAATTAAGAACCTTTGTCATCCCCGCGAAGGCGGGGATAGGGGCTAAGAAATTTTAAAAATACTTAATTGGCGCACGCTGTGCGCGGTTTAGAGTCCCTATTCCTGCCTGCGCAGGAATGACAATTTTTGTGAACAAAAATTGTAAAAAATACTTCGATAAACTTTTATTTATCTAAGTATCTAGGCAAAAATTAAACCCGACAAAAGTCGGGTTGAATTTGTGGCGGAGCGTATAGGACTGGACTCCCCTGCCCGCGTGGCGGGCGGGGATACCCCTCTCCACTCGTGACGATTTGGGTGCGCGATGCTGCCCAAATCTACTCCGTATCGAACCTTGACGGTTCTCGTCCAACGTCCGCAACAAAAATTAAACCCGACAAAAGTCGGGTTGAATTTATGGCGGAGCGTATAGGACTCGAACCTATGGACCGAAAAATCCGGTCACAGATTAGCAATCTGCTGCATTACCACTCTGCCAACGCTCCGTGCAGGGGGTATTATATAGAAACGTAAAAATAATTGCAAGTGGGAAAATTATAAAAAAATCCCCGCGGGTGCGGGGATTTAGATTTACTGGTTCATCGAACTGAAAAAGTCCGAATTTGTTTTTGTCAGACGCAGTTTGTCTAACAGGAACTCCATCGCCTCTAACGTGCCCATTGGGTTTATAATACGGCGCAGGACATACATTTTCGCCAGGATGTCTTTGCCAACCAACAGGTCTTCTTTGCGGGTGCCAGATTTTGTGATATCAATCGCAGGATACACGCGTTTGTCGGACAATTTGCGGTCCAGGATAATTTCACTGTTGCCCGTCCCCTTGAATTCTTCAAAGATAACTTCGTCCATTTTGGAACCGGTATCAACCAGTGCGGTTGCGATAATGGTCAACGAACCGCCACCTTCGATATTACGGGCGGCACCAAAGAAACGCTTTGGACGTTGCAGTGCATATGCGTCAACACCACCGGTTAAAACCTTGCCGCTGGATGGGACACAGGTGTTGTACGCACGCCCCAGACGCGTGATAGAATCCAACAGGATGACGACATCTTGGCCCGCTTCGACCAGGCGTTTGGCCTTTTCAATAACCATTTCGGCAACCTGGATATGGCGCGCGGCCGGTTCGTCAAATGTGGACGATATAACTTCGCCTTTGACACTGCGCTGCATATCGGTCACTTCTTCGGGGCGTTCGTCAATCAACAGAACAATCAGTTTTACGTCTGGGTAATTCGTCGCAATGGAATGCGCGATATTTTGCAGCATAACCGTTTTACCAGTGCGCGGTGGCGCAACAATCAGTGAACGCTGGCCCTTGCCCGTGGGGGCAATCAGGTCGATAACGCGCGCAGACAGATTACGGCCACGGTCGGCGTCAGACGGCACTTCCATTTTTAACTGTTCATCTGGGTACAATGGGGTCATATCATCAAACGACACACGGTGTTTTAACTTTTCAGGATTGTCGCCGTTGACGCGTTCGATTGTTTCCAGTGCAAAATAACGTTCGGTTTCGGCGGCGGGGGCCTGAATCTGGCCTTCGACATAGTCGCCGGTTTTCAAGCCATATTTTTTAATCAATTGGGGCGACACGTACAAATCATCGGGGCCGGCCAGATAATTCGATTCCGGTGCGCGCAGAAAACCAAAACCATCCTGCATACGTTCCAGTACGCCGTCACCAATCAATGTGACCTTTTTATCCGCCGCATAGACGCGCATAACCGCAAAACGCAGTTGTTGAACGTTCAATTGGGACGGATTTTCAATTCCCATGTCTTCTGCCATTTTCAGCAGTTGTTGAGGCGATTTCGCCTTTAATTCATTAATATGCATAAATTTTCCTTTTCTGGGGGTTCGGGCATCAGAATTGCGCCCTTTTCACATTCAATTATAGGACAAACGCGACAAAAGTCAAGTAATTAACAAACAAAACACCCGCCGAAACGGCGGGTGCCACCTTTCCACAAACGCGATTAACGTTTGCTGAACTGTGTTGAACGACGTGCCTTGCGGAAACCATAGTGCTTGCGTTCTACAACACGGCTGTCGCGTGTCAAGAAGCCCGCAGATTTCAACGATGCGCGCAATTCTGGTTCGATTTTTTCCAAAGCCTTGGAAATACCGTGCTTAACCGCGCCGGCCTGGCCAGATAAACCGCCACCTTCGACCATGGCAACGATATCGTATGATGTTTCGCGTTTTGTTACGCCAAATGGCTGGGCGATAATCATCTGTAATACAGCGCGACGGAAGTATTCAGCCGCAGGTTTGCCGTTAACGATGATGTTGCCTTTGCCCGGCATCAAATATACGCGTGCAACGGAATCTTTACGTTTGCCGGTCGCGTATGTCGCGTCATTTAATTTTGGTGCAACAACTGGTGCCTTTTTGGCAGCAGTTTTTTTAACAGTTGCAGTCTTTCTAACTGTCTTGGTCGCTGTTTTCTTTGCTTCTGCCATTATTCGCCCCTTTTGTTTTTACGATTCAAGCCTGCGAAATCAATAACAACTGGTTTCTGGGCTTCGTGTTTGTGTTCTGCACCTGCGTAAACGTGCAGTTTTGTCAAACGCTGGTCCGCCATGGCGACCGCTGTGCGACGGCCCATCATGCGTTTTACAGCGTTGAAAACCAATTTTTCTGGTTTTTCAGAGCGCATCTGACCCAATGTGCGGGATTTCAAAGAACCAGTCCACAAAGAGTGCCAGAAGAAATGATCTTTGTCAGCCTTGTTGCCAGACAGTGCAACCTTGTCCGCGTTGATGATGATAACATGATCACCACAATCCATGTTTGGTGTCCATGTTGGCTTATGCTTGCCACGCAGGATGTTTGCAGTATATGCCGCCAAACGCCCCAGCGTACAATCAGTCGCGTCAATCAGATACCATTTGGCATCCAATTCACACTTTTTTAACGATTTTGTCGCTGCCATTTTTATTTTACCCTTGGTTTTATAAATTAAAGCGCGGCTATTATGCCCCAACCCTGCGGAAAAGTCAAGAAAAAACCATATGGTATTATTATACCGCAATAAATCTCCCGACTGGGAGATTTATTTTGAGACATGAGACATGAGACATGAATACTTCGTTAAATAAAAGTTTAGTTGAGTATTTATTTTGAAGAAATTCAGAACATTTGTCATCCCCGCGAAGGCGGGGATAGGGGCTAAGAAATTTTAAAAATACTTAATTGGCGCACGCTGTGCGCGGTTTAGAGTCCCTATTCCTGCCTGCGCAGGAATGACAATTTTTGTGAACAAAAATTGTAAAAAATACTTCGCTAAATTTTTATTTATCTAAGCAATTGAATTTATGATGACTATGGGGTATAATGGATATGTCGCCGGGTGTTCTGGTGATGGGGTGTCAGAACCCGTGCCTATGCGTCGGAAACATACAATGGGCGCAATTGCGCCATTTTTTGTGTTGCGACGGAAACAAATCCTGATATTCATGTCAGGGGAATGCGAATATATTGAATAAGCACGCAATTCATAGGGTTGTTCTGAACATCCTGACCATTTGCATCACAGCGGTGGTTTTTGTTTAATAAATAAAAACAGAGGTATGAACATATGAAAAATGTTGTTATGTTGTCGGCGATCCTTGCCGTTGTATCTGTGCCACGGTACTTGTACGCGGCCGTTCCAATATTTAGTCGTAATTATGGATGCTTAGTTGACAATTGGACAGGAGGTGATCAACGTTTTTATTATTGTGGCAATCAAAATTTTGATTGTGGGGCGGAAAAACATAATAATAATGATTACTCTGTTTGCAATGACGGACGCGAGGTGCGGAGAAAAAATGGTTTCTGCTATATTAGCGGTGACAGACCATTCACAACGAGAAGCGGATATACTTTTTACTGTTGTAATGGAACAGACACTTCGATGGGAACAATACAACGTACCGCGTGTCAACCAGAGACGCAGGAAGGAGAGACGCCGGAAGGAGGAACGCAGGAAGGAGAGACGCCGGCCTCGGGTGGTGGAAGGCTCGGCGGCTCAACAGGCTCGTCAAATAGTGGTGATGGGGGGAATAACAACGGCATTGTGGTGAGTAATAACACTGGCAGCAGCTCAACAAGCTTGTCAAATAGTGGTGAGGGGAATAACAATCCGTTCCAGGGTGTGTTTACAGAATTGTTAGACCAACTGCTTAAAACACAATGTGATACGTCGGACATTCGCAACGGATTTTGTCCCAGTACAAATAGTTGCGTAAAATGTCCATCAGGGAAATATTTTAATGAAAAAGATAGCGCGAATAGGTGTTGCAGTTACGCCATTGGGCTGACCAAAACGGATATGATGTACGGATATGGAAAAACACAAAATTCGAATCCGCGCCTGCGTAATCAATGCTGGACAATAAAAGATATTGTGCGTTATCGCGCATGCGTGTTATCCGGCATGCAAAAACCAATGACAATCAAAGTACCAATCCAATCCGCTATGGACACAGCGGTTGCAAACACGGTTTCTGAGAAATAATTGTTCAAAACAATAAACAAAAAAGGTGCCCCAAATAACAGTAAGGTTATTTGGGGACAATTTATTCTTGTTGTTGGGGTGACAGAACAAAATACAGACATGTGCCACCCCAGCCCATACTATTAAGACAACGGACACGGTTGGGAGTATTCGTACGTGCCACTAGTGTCTGAGTATGATGTGCCGGCCGGTATGTACATAACACATGTCCCAGACGAACTGATTAACAGACACGAATCTGCTGTGCCTACACTGCGCGTTCCGGTTGGACAACTGGTTGCAATGCTAAGATATGTTTCATCGACTGCAGTAAAGCCCGCTGGACAGGTTGTTGATGGTGTTGCCGCATTTGCAACGCATGGAACCAACAACAATAAAAATAAATACTTTTTCATGTTTTACCCCCTTTAGTCGCTAAAGGTGCTGGTGCTGAACATTGCTGTGGTCAAAATAGATTCGTTTGCAATATAGTATGCGCAATTTGAGGCACAGTTGTATATACAATTTGATTCAGTGAGGTCTTCCAAACCAGAATAAACCCATTGAGACACCGCGGGTGATACCATCCTGCACCAACAATGTACTGCATCACCCATAACACATGTGTTTGGGTCGTTAGCGGTGCTTATTCCCGTGCTTTTCAGAGTGCTGCGTACTTCCCCCGCCGTTCCTGATACGCTCGAGCAGATACCAATCCCCGAAACAGTAACAGATGTTCTATCAGTTGTACAGGACAGACTCCATTCATAATTTCCTGGACGTGTAAGCCCAGCTGTACAGGTCGTTGTTCTGCCCAATGCTACGCATTTTTGTACTGCGATGGCTGGGGCTGATATAACGGCAATGATTGCCGATAATGCAAAAATTTTTTTCATGTGTTCATACTCCTGTTTATATTTTGTTTGTCACAAACCACCGCCGTATGCAAGTGGTAAGGAGGTTCAGAACAATCCTATGAATTGCGTGCTTATTCGATATATTCGCATCCATCCCGACCATTGGTCAGGACTATATTTTTCGCCTGAATACATAACAAAGGCGGTGCAATAATTACGCCACAGATATGGATTCCGACGCACAGGTACGGGTTCTGACACCCCATTACCGGAACACCCGGCGACATATCCATTATACCCCATAGTCATCATAAATTCAATTGCTTAGATAAAGAAAAATTTAGCGAAGTTTGCCCATTGGGCAAACAAACCGCAAATAGCAAAGTGCAAAGAGCAATTAATATTTAGATAAATAAAAGTTTATCTAAGTGTAAGTGGTTAGTGCAAGTGGTTAGTGGTGGCACTATAATGTGCGGCAAATGCCGCACACATTCACTAACCACTTACACTAACACTAACCACTAAATTTTTATTTATCTAAGCAACCCTCCCCACCGGCATGTGCCGGTCCGCCCCCTCCGCAGGAGGGGAATAAAAAAATCCCCCAAACGGGGGATTTTTTATTTCTGGACAAAGTGAACGCTGTATTGCGGTTTCTTGTCCGCGCCCAGGGCCGCGCGAACAACCTTGTTCGAAGCGGTTTGCACGGCACGAACCAAATTATTTCTGTCCTTGCGTTCCGCCTTGGTCAGATTGTCAATCGCGCGTGTGATTTCAATCTGAATCTGGCGTTTCATAAATCCGGTTTCGTCCGTTTCAAAGATACCGGCACTGGAAACCTCGGGCGTGCCTTTTAGGAATCCGCGCTTGTCCACCGGCAGGGTCACAAACACCGCACCGTTGGACGCAATCTTTTTACGGTTCTTGTAAACCTGGTCGTTGGCACTGCGTTCGGTTTCACCCTCCATCACGACATAACTGGTTTCGATTGTTTCGGCGATATATGGTTCGTTGCCGTCAGATAACGCAATCATTTCACCATTGTGGACAACCATCATATGTTTTGCACCACCGCGTTCCATTGCCATTTTGCCGTTCAACATTTCGTTAATATAGTCCCCGTGCATCGGGATGGACACCTGGGGATGAACCATATCATAAAAACGTTCCAATTCAGGACGGCCGGCGTGACCACTGGCGTGCAGGTTATCTGTATCGAATATAGTATGTGTTTTCACACCCATACGTGCCAATTTGTTGTACAGGTATGACACATCCTGTTCGCGGCCCGGGATGATAATCGCACTGAACACAACGGTGTCGGTTGGTTGTAATTTTAACTCTTTTACCTGGCCGTGGCACAGGCGTGTTAACATTGCAAACTTTTCACCCTGGGACCCGGTCAGAAATATTGCCTGTTTTTCCGCCGGCAGGTCTTTGATTTCGCTGTGCAGATATAAATCGTCTTTGTTGATATAGCCGAACTGAATCCCCAATTCGCGGAATTCAGGCAGGCCAACATATGGCACAGGATTTGGATTACTGCGTTCCTTGATACACGCGATACGGCCGGCGGCACGCGCCGCTTCGGCGAACATTTTCATACGCGCCAAACTGCGCGAATAACCCGTTACCAAGACGCGACCCGGGGCGTTCTTCATGATTTCGGTCAAAGTTTCACGAACCTGGGTTTCGGTGGTCTGTTTTGTCTGACGCGATGAATTCGTTGAATCGCACATACATGCCAACAATTTTGGATCAGAACCAATC
>JAEDOP010000019.1 GCA_016301865.1 Alphaproteobacteria bacterium | reverse complement strand
ATATTATTTCCAACCCCGAATCCCGCGAAGCGCTGCTGGGTCGATTCAAGATGATGCAGTATTGGCGCGATTTTATGAACGCACGCGGATTTTTGGAAATTGAAACCCCGATTATGCAAAATATTGCATCTGGTGCGGCGGCGCGCCCATTTACCACGCACCACAACGCATTGGATGCGGATTTTCAGTTGCGCATTTCACCCGAATTATTCTTGAAACAGGCAATTGGTGCCGGTTTTGACCGCGTCTACGAAGTTGCCAAGGATTTCCGCAACGAAGGTATGGATGCCATGCACCTGCAAGAATTTTCCATGGTTGAATGGTATGCAGCGTATTGGGACTATAACGACAACATCAAATTTACATGGGATTTAATCCAAGAATTATTGATGAAGTGCCGTGGCACATTACAGATTGAATACCAGGGCACAAAACTGGACTTTTCGTCCTATGAAATGATTGACTATACGGCCAAGATGAACGAATTCTTTGGTTGTAACATTTTGGATTTTGACGATGTTGATGCCCTGCGTCAAAAATTGGTTGATGCCGGCATGTTCCCGATGTCGGAATTAGAAGATTTAAAGTCAATCCCAACCCTGGTTGACTATGTGTACAAGCGTAAAATCCGTGGCGACATTGTAAATCCGACATTCTTGTATAATTATCCAGCATACATGGTTCCGCTGGCACGTCGTAATGACGACGACGACCGTCGCATTGATATGTACCAGTTGTTGGTATGTGGCGCTGAAATATGCAAGGGGTATTCGGAATTAGTCAACCCAATTCAACAGTTGGCTGCATTCGAAGAACAGGCACGCAATATCGCCGACGGCGACGAAGAAGCCTTTAACCCCGACAATGACTTTGTTCGCGCAATGGAACATGGTTTCCCGCCAATTTCCGGTGTTGGTGTTGGCGTTGACAGATTGGCCAGTATTATCTTTGACCAGCCAACCCTGCGCGACGTAATCTTGTTCCCAATAATGAAGTAAAGGTTGTCATGCCATGTCATACATAGGTTTGGACAGTTGGGCGCAGGACATTGCGTCCGACAACGACCGGAAAAACCAAGAAATAATAAATCGTGCAATCGCCGACGGTCGCATTAATGACGAAGCGGGCGAATATCTGAGGGGGCTGTATTCAAACAGCATGCACTGGTTTCGCGAAGTGTTCTATGTTTTGGGCAAATGCTTTGGCGCGCCCAAGGCTGCGGTTATGAAATACGACTATGAAACTAACAGTGCGATTGATGCCCCGATTCGCATATCGGACATTAATCCGTTGTCGCCATATGTGGTAAATCACCGTCTGGACGCCGACCCCATGCGTAACCAGTTTTTTACCAGTGCTGTGGGCCAGCGTGTTGACCTGGCGGTGTCTTCGATTGTGACGGTTATTGTTGGCGCGCAAAAGAATATCAATCGTGCCCTGGACAAGATTACTGGCAAATATTACACAGACTATGTCAACGATGTTGCGGATGCGGCATATCGCGTATTATCTGCGCATGAACGTGATGCGTCGGCACGTGCGATTGCGGAAAAAATCCGTCAAAAATTTTCTGAAAAATACATCAGTGCGGCATCTGAAACCGTATTATCCATAATCGGGCGTGGTCACGAAAAAATCGCGGTGGATTTGGTTCGTGCGATTGATAAAATTGCGCCACCACGCAAAAGACTGCAAGATGTGTGGCGTGTTAAGTGTTTGTTTGACTTAATCCCCCAGGCGCGTACGTTTATTGAACGCCTGTATGAAATGATGCCTGATCGCATTTTGGCGGTTCGCGACACGTTTTATAACATGAAAAACCCGCGCAATTATCGCGATGCCAAGATTATTTTGAACATCGGCCCAAATGCAGAAAACATAATTCCAATGGAAATTATATGCCAGGTTCGTACATTCTTTGAATTCGAAAGCAAGACGCACGATGTATACGAGGCGGCGCGTAAAAAGAAGTGCGCCAAATCCGATAGTATGGAAGCGCGCCTGGCAAATTATTATGAAATGGGGGTCAAAGAATACAACCGTATGATTTGTCAGTGTCTGGAAGATTTGTTCGACCGTGTCGGCTGGAATATTTTATATTCGCGCAACAACGATGTATCGATGTTCGAAGGCTTCCCCAAGGAATGTCGCCTGTACTATCCGCAAAAGATTCTAGATAATATTAACGAGAAGTTAGATGACGCAATTGAAAACGAAGTTTTTCATGTTCAGAACGCGCCGGCAAAACTGTCCAAACACCAAGAATCGCGAATATTCCACTTTATGGCGCGTTTTGTCTTGATTGCGGCGATGCCGTATATGCAACGCGATTGGGCGGTGCCATCAGACACCCAGGCGGGCAAATTGTTTAATTTTGTTATGAACGAAGTTCAGCGTTATTATAAAAAATAATCGCGGTCATATCTCATATTTCATGTTTCTTGTATCGAAAACGCACCATTGCCAGGGGCGTTTTATTCCCCTTGCTTTAATCGTGCAAAACTGTCAAAATTAAACCAGGTTCTGAACGTGCTTCGCAGAACCGTAACAGCATAAGGAAAGGATAGGATTATGCGTCAAGGAAAAGTAAAATGGTATAACGGTAAAAAGTGTTTTGGCTTTATTAGTCCCGACACACCAAACGCAGATGGCAACACAGATGATGTATTTGTTCATTCCAGTTCATTAAAGGCCGCCGGCATCAGATTTTTGAATGAAAACGACATTGTCGAATTCGAAGAAGAAGTTCGCAATGGAAAATTATCCGCAACAACAATCGCGGTTATTCAACGTGACGAAGAATCTGCCCGTCGTTTCCGGGAACGTCGTGCCGAACGCCGCCGCGCGGTCGAAGATCGCAAACAGCGCGAAGAAAAATCAACACGTCGCGGTTTTGCATTTTGGAAAAAATAAATTTTTATAAAACAAAAATCCCCCATCTGGGGGATTTTTTATATAATTTTATCAAATTCTGATTCCTGTCTTTGATATACTTCTTCGTACATACGCCATACAAAACAAAATATCAAATAATTTCATTGCTTATAATCTGGACTTTGATGTAACATCGCACATGCAATTTAACAATGGGACAGGCGAAATGAAATACACAGGATTGACCGAAAAACAAGTAATCGAAAATCGTGCAAAATACGGCACAAATGAAATGCCGCGTCCAAAATTAAAATCTGCCTGGCAATTTTTTGTCGAAGTTTTCCAGGATAAATTAAACATAATCTTGTTGGTTATGATGTGCATGTTTATTGCACTGGCCACATTCGGTTATGGCAGTGTATACGAAGCCGCCGGCATTGGCATCGTGCTGTTGGTGGTTGCCATCACCACCGTGGCCAGCAAATTAAAAGGTCAACGTAGTGCCGAAGAACTGCGTATAAAATCATCGTTGTTATATACCGACGTGGTGCGTAATGGCGTGGTTATGCGCATTCCATCCACAGATGTTGTTGTTGATGATGTGGTAGTTTTGCGTGCTGGTGAAATGATTTGTGCAGATGGATATGTCATCGATGGCACAGTTGCGGTTAATAACGCAATTTTAAATGGTGAAAGCGACGAATGTGAAAAAACACCTGTTTCGTCCGATTATGTTTATAATCGCGCGGCCCGAATTTCTGGCGACACATACACAGACGCGCACAGTGTGTTTTCTGGCACAACCGTGTTAAGTGGCGAATGCGTTATGCGCGTTGCGCGTGTTGGTGCTGACACAGAAAATGCCAAAATTATGACAACCCTGCATTCGATTGAAGCGGTAAAAACAACCTTGCAGATTCAGTTGGATGGCCTGGCGGAAAAAATCAGCAAAATTGGATCAGTATGTGCCGCGATAATCTTTCTGGTTTTGTTATTTGTAAACATTCATACAATGGGACTGGCTGCGGACGCGTCAATGTTGTACATGGTGTTCAGTGCATTGACTGTTGCGCTGACTATATTCGTTGCCGCCGTCCCCGAAGGTTTGCCATTTATCATTGGAATCATCACGGGGCAAAATGTCGCAACGATGATTCGGAATAATATCCTGGCAAAAAATCCGAACAAGATACCCGAATCTGGCAACATCCAAATCCTGTGCACAGATAAAACCGGCACATTAACACGCGGTATTATTGAACCGGTTCATAATTTTTCCGGCGCGGGCGCGGACATTGGATTTGTGGGCGAAATTGGTGGCGCGGTTGCAGACGCGTTTTTAAAGAACGTCGCATTAACCTGTGGCGCGACGTATGGGGACAATGGTACTGTTATCGGTGGCAATCTGACGGGGCGTGCATTATTGACCGCTGTTTCGCCGGTTGCCCAACAAATAACCCAGATTCAGTCTGATGTCCCGGTGCGCGAACGCATTGTATTCAACAGTGCGAATAAATTTTCTGCTGTACGCACAGATGACGTGTCGTGCTATCTTGGCGCGCCTGAGGTTATTTTATCCCACGCAAAATATTGCCTGGACGCGTCCGGTAAATTAACCCCAATCAACCACGATGCGATTGCGGAACTGATTTGGCAAAATGCATCGAGTGCGATGCGTCTGGTTGCAACGGCGTTCAGCACATCGTGGGCAACGAATGAAAAACTGCCGGACGATTTAGTTTTGATATCAATTGTTGCCATGCGCGACCAGGTTCGTCCCGGTGTTGCCGATGTTGTTGCGTCCTTGCGCACATCTGGCGTTCAGGTCATGATGATAACGGGCGATATTTTGGATACAGCGCGCGCGATTGCGAACGATTGCGGTATTATTTGTGCCACTGACGATATCGCGATAACCGCATCTGAATTGGATAACATATCGGACGCAGATGCAAAAAAATTATTACCCAGAATCAAGGTTATTGCCCGCGCAACACCCGATACAAAATTGCGGGTTGTAAAACTGGCACAAAGTCTGAATTTATGTATCGGTATGTGTGGCGATGGCACCAACGACGCCCCCGCGTTAAAGCGTGCCGATGTTGGATTTGCGATGGGTGATGGTACGGATGTCTGCAAAGAATCCTGTGACATTATTATCACAGATAACAATTTCCTGTCGATTGCGAAATGTATCTTGTTGGGGCGCACATTTGTTCACAATGTAATCAACTTTTTAAAATTCCAATTGCCAATCAATTTTTCACTGGTAATTCTAAGTATTTTATTCCCGCTGATGTTTGGGGTTGACGCATTTACCGCGGTTCAAATATTGATTGTTAACATTGTAATGGACAGTTTAAATTCATTGGCATTCGGTGGCGAGCCCCCACGTCCCGAATATATGTCAGAACCCGCCCAGGGCAAAGATGCGCCATTGCTGTCGCGTCCTGTTTTATCCCAGGTTGCCTGGACAACGTTTGGTTTTGTTTGTGTGTTTGGGGTTCTGGCATCACCAATGGTTCGAACAATGTTTTCAACGCCTGAATCCTATATGTCGGCGCGTTTTGCACTGTTGGTCATTATGGCGATTGTGAATGGTTTTTGTGTACGTGTTGACGGGTTTAATATATTCCGTCGTCTGTCCGCGAACCCGATGTTCTTGGTGGTTGCATTTGGTGTTATTGCGTGTACGGTACTGTGTGTTTCGTTTGGTGGTGTGGTATTGCAATTGTCACCATTAGACACGTACCAGTGGTTGGTTGTACTGTGCCTGTCGCTGCTGATTATTCCAATAAACTTTGCACGCCTGATATTGCGCCAAGGGCAAAAATAAAATCCCGCAATTGCGGGATTTTATTTATTTTTTGTTTGCAACGCGTTCGCGGAATTCGCTGCTGGGGCGGAATGTTGCAACACGACGTGCAGAAATAATTGCACTTTCACCTGTCTTTGGATTGCGTCCCATACGCGCATTTTTTTCCAAGATTTTAAAACTGCCAAATCCTGCGAATTTAACTTCTTCGCCATTGACCAGTGCATCACGAATTTCATCAAACACCACATCAATCATTTTATATGCATCCGCAGTCGTCAGTCCAAACCGTTCCCGCAGTCTGTTTGCAAAATCACTTCTTGTTATTGTTGCCATTTTTACACCTCTACTTTTTTCCTTAAACTCTAATCAAAGCCGCGCCCCATGTCAATCCACTGCCGAACGCGGGATATAAAATTAACTGTCCACGTTTTATAATATTATTATCAAACGCATATGCCAATGCTAAAACACCCGATGCACCACTGGTATTTGCGTGTTTATCCACCGTCACCAGAATTTTATCCATTGGGAATTCTAACTTTTCCGCGCAACTGGAAATAATACGCAGGTTTGCCTGGTGCGGAATAATCCAGTCAACATTTTCCGCGGTAATACCGGCGTGTTCCATAATATATCGCGCGGCATCGGGCATACATTGAACGGCCTTTTTATATGTTTCTGGCCCGTTCATAGAAATCTTGTGGTCATTTGTCCCGTGCAGGCATTCAAAATCGCGTCCATCGGCCATAACAACGGTGTCGATAATTCCCGAATAACTGGACGATGAATGTTCGAATATCAGTGCACCTGCGCCATCGCCAAACAAGACGGCGGTTGAACGATCGGCCATATCAATAAAGCGGGTCATCTTTTCCGCGCCAATCATCATAATGCGTCTGTGAATCCCCGCGGTAAAGAACGCGCGTGCGCAGTGCAGGGCATAAATATACCCCGTACACGCCCCGCGCACATCAAACGCCGGTGTGTTGTGTGTTGCCCCCAGTCGCCCCAAAACCTGAACCCCAACGGACGGGAAATCCAGTTCCGGTGTTGTTGTCGCGACAATAACCAAATCAATATCATCAATGGATAAATTTGCGTTGTTCAACGCACGCACGGCGGCTGTTGCTGCCATATCAACCACGGTTTCGTTTTCCGCCGCAAAGTGCCGTTCGCGAATCCCTGTGCGTGTGACAATCCATTCGTCGGTTGTGTCCATAATACGTTCAAAGTCCGCGTTTTTCATAACGCGTTCCGGTAAATAAGAACCATATCCTACAAGTCTGCTGCCCATTTCCTGAATCTTTCTTGTTTTTTTACCCACGCATTATATCGTTGCAAATGTTGGCTTGCAATATTATTTTGTTGGGAATAAAATATAACCGTTTACCTGTCCCCATAGTTCAACCGGATAGAACAAATTCCTCCTAAGAATTAGATGCAGGTTCAAGTCCTGCTGGGGATGCCATTGTTAACGTTGTTTGCGTGTGGCGTATAAAACCATATCGAATTTGTAATCATGAAATGCGCCGTCGACCGTACGCGCCACATACTGCACTGTGGGGTTATATTTGGATTGAAAGTAATGCAAAAAGTTTACCCATGCCGCCGTTTTACCATTCCAATCATAATGAAAATATACGCGCCCATTTTCAGATAAATTATTCGCAATCAGTGGCACCAGCACATTGTGCTGGGTTTGTGTTAGTTTTTCTTCTATGTTGTACGAATCGCTATATAAGTATGAAAAAATATTTGATAACAAAATTAAATCATATCGTTCTGTAAAATCCGCATGCAATTCAGGCCCACTTTGTTCAAATGGAATATTTGCGTGTTCCAGATAGTGTGTGCCATACTTTCGTACATTGTCCTGCATTGCAATCCGCACCGTCGATATATCGCAGTGTTTAAATGGTATATGTTCGGGCAATCTGTCGCGAACTGTATTGAAATTAGATTTACTTGCAATATATTGTAATTTGTTGATGTCATATTCGCTGGTGTGTGCAGCGCGATATTTAAAGTTTTTGCGTATATCCCCAATGGTACATTTTTTTAGAAACACCTGTAAATCATCTGAAAATTTTGATTTGATTGGGGTTAAAATTTTTTGATTAAAAAAGTTTTTGCGACTGAAAAAGAAATCCATAAAATCTGCATACGACAATTCGCGAATCATATGATTTTTTAATTCAATTACATTTTTTTGACTAGAATTTATATCAAATGTGTGAACGTCCCGCGCCCCCAGTAAATATGATTCAAACACATGGTCGCCCGATGCACCAACGGTCAGAATTTTTTTATTTGATATATCGCCGGCTGTTTTCAGTGTTCCATATATATTTTCATTTGTGAATAAATAGACCGGGGCGTGGTCGTGAAAAGCGCGTGTTGAAAAAAATTCTGCTTCTGATAAATCTGTCATGTCCGATTTATATCACTTGTCGGAATATTGTCAATATTTTATTGGTTGCGATGATTGTAAAAACATATATAATTGCCAATACGACCAAGGAACTATCTATGAAAAACAAAGCAGTTAAGATTGGGATTTTTGCGACAATATTGCCACATATATTTTGTTGTGGTCTGCCAATGTTGTTGGCGGTTGTTGGGTTGGTTGCGCCGGATGCTGCGCATTTCCATGTTTTACCACATTGGCTTGAGCCGTGGTTGTTTGTGTTTTCTGGGGGTATGCTGATATTGTCATGGTATCTGGTTTGGCGTGATTGCCGTTGTGCGTGCGCGCATTGTGGTGGCAATAAATCGCATCGCACGCAAAAGATTGTTGTTGGTATTATAACAGTGTTATTTTTTGTCAGTCTGCTTTTGCATATCGCATCACACGCGCATTAAAAAAATCCCCACATTTGGGGATTTTTTATACAAATTTTTCTGGCACTAAATTACTAATATTTTTCCAAATTCTGCGCAGCATACTTGTATCCGGCGCGTGTTTGTATATCCGTGGTTTTTCATCACCCGGGCGCGACCCTGTCCATACCGGGTCGCCATCATCGTCCAGTGTAACGCGCCACGATGTCTGGGTGTCCTGGATAATCATTTTGCGCAACTTGTTTGCGAAATCGCGACTTTCAAAAATCGCCACATTTTCAGTGTTATAGTACGCACTGCGCGGGTCCAGGTTAAAACTGCCAATCCATGAAATATCATCATCAAACACCATGGTTTTACTATGCAGGACCGAAAAACTGGACTGTTTGCGTTCACGGTCGTGTTCTTTGCCCTGCAGATTTTCGGCCGACACCATGAATTCGTACACATCCGCCCCAGATTCGATTAACTGTTTTCTGTATTTTTCCCACTTTGCATAAACGGTTGGCGCGTTTGTAGACGCCAAAGAATTGGTCACAATCGTCATATGTACGCCGGCCTTTTCTTCGCCCAGCATGTGTTCCAGTCCGCCTTGCCCCGGCACAAAGTACGCCGCTGATAAATAAACAGATTTATTCGTTTTATTCCACAGGTGCTGCAACGCGCGAACGATGTCGCCACGATATGCTTCCTTTTCCTCCATTGTC
>JAEDOP010000018.1 GCA_016301865.1 Alphaproteobacteria bacterium | reverse complement strand
GGTGTAGCTCAGCCTGGTAGAGTACTTGCATGGGGTGCAAGGGGTCGCAGGTTCGCCCGTCTGGCCGGTCGTTTACGACCGTCGCAGCCGAGGTTTACATCGGCAAGAATAACAGACGGAGCGTCTCGGCGTAGCGATAGCGGAGACGGACAGGGTAAGTTATGTACTATGTTTATATTTTGAAAAGCCTTTCGGATGGGGAACGTTTTTATGTTGGATATACCAATAATCTGAAATTAAGATTGCAAGAACATAACGCTGGTACGTGTCGGCATACCAATAAATATAAACCGTGGCAAATACAGACTTATTTTGCATTTGATGAACAAGAGAAAGCCGAAAATTTTGAAAAATATCTGAAAAGTCATGCTGGGCGTAATTTTCAAAAAAAGTATTTGTAATTTTACTGAATGTACATTAATATCAATGGCGTTGTTCGGGGTGTAGCTCAGCCTGGTAGAGTACTTGCATGGGGTGCAAGGGGTCGCAGGTTCGATTCCTGTCACCCCGACCATAAAAATTTAAACCGTCGCGTTTGCGACGGTTTTTTCCTAGCTGACCAATTTTTGCCAGAAAGTTTTCTTTTGTGGTTGCTTTTTGCGTTTGCGACGTTGTGCATTGACCGTGGTCCGCTTTGCGTCAACATGTTGGGCGTTTTTGCGTTTCGCATCGGTTGATGGTGCGTATGCCCCCAGCAAATCTTCGGTTTTATTCTGTTCAGGCGCAACACGCTGAATCGAATATTGGTCAATGTTCATCAGGCTGTCATCGCCGACAATCACAATTTCTGTTTCGAATTTGGATTCCATTTCGGCCAATTCGGCACGTTTATGGTTCAACAGATATACTGCGACATCGGTTGGGACGGTCATGATGATTTTCTGGGCCGCCTTGGCCAATAATTTTTCTTGCAGGTGGCGGAACAGAATAAGCGCCGCCGTCTGAATCGATGGGACAACACCCGCACCCATACAGTGTGGACAGGCGACGTATGATGATTCCATGAAACTGCTGCGCAGGCGTTGACGCGACAACATCAATACACCAAAGTTGTTGATTTTTGCAACCTGGGTGCGGGCGCGATCACGCTTCATAACTTCGCGCATTTTCAGTTCCAATTTGCGGTTGTTCTTTTCTTCTTCCATGTCAATAAAGTCAATCGCAACAATGCCCGCCAGGTCGCGCAGACGCAATTGCAGGGCGATTTCTTCGGCTGCTTCCAGATTAGTGTTCAGGGCCGTTTGTTCGATATCCTTTTCCTTGATTGCGCGGGATGAATTAACATCGATTGTAACCATGGCTTCGGTCTGGTTGATAACCAATGAACCGCCCGATGGTAATTGGACGTATGGGCCGTGCAGACCTTCGAGTTGTTTTTCAACGCCGGCTTTGACCATTAATGGAACACCGGCATCTTTGTAATGTACCAACTGTTTGCGAGGTGCGCGGCCGTATATTTGGATAAAATGCTGTTTGGCGGCATCAAATGCTTCTTCACCCTGGATAATCAGTACGTCTTCTTTGTCGCTGAGAAAATCACGAACGACACGACGCAACAGGGAATCTTCGGTGTGAATTGTGACCGGGGCGACTGATTCCAGTGTCGTTTTGCGAATTTCATTCCACAAATTCACCAGGTAATCATAGTCGGTCGCAATGTCGGCCGGTGCCGCGCCCATGGCGGCGGTACGCAGAACAACGGTCATGCCCTTGGGGATTTTCAGACCGTGCAGAACATCGCGCAGACGTGCACGTTCAGATTTATCAGAAATTTTCTTGGAAATGCCATAACTGTTGCGTTTACGTGAATTTGGCATCAGAACCGCAAAGCGACCCGCCAATGACAGATATGTTGTCATTGACGCACCTTTTTGACCGCGTTCTTCTTTGACGCCCTGGACCAGCAAGATTTGTTTTGGTTTGATAACGTCCTGGATGTTGAATTCACGCGCGCGTTTGGCAAATTCTTTGTTGTCTTCGCCGGCACTGTGGTCGTCGTATTCGGCGACTTCGTCTTCTTCGTCGTTTGGGTCGTCGTCGTCGTCAACAATGTTAGCGTGTGCCAATTCCAGCAATTTCTTTTTCTGTTCGGCGGTTACTTGGTAATAATCTGGGTGAATTTCAGAGAATGGCAAAAATCCATTTTTCCCAGTCCCATAATCAACAAATGCAGCCTGCAAAGATGGCTCAACGCGAATAACCTTGGCCAGATAGATGTTACCCTTAATCTGGGGTTTTGTTGTGGTTTCAACGTCAAAGTCTGATACGCGGTTAGTTGATGTATCGACAACTACGACACGTGTTTCTTCCGGGTGGACTGCATCCACATATATTTTTTTTGACATTTTGTAATCCTTTTGTTTTGGCGTTGTATGCAATGGCAACAACCCGTCCCCATGGGGCGTCCAAGCCCATGCCAAGGGATTGCGCCACGATAACCATCAGCGCCATGCGAACTGTTGAAAATAGTGATAATACAAACACTTATTATAGCCCCATATTCATACACGGGTTTTATTCTAACATGCCATTATATAGTTCGCAAGGTATTTATTTTCGGACGCGTATTTCAGATTTTATCCGGCTGATTTTTGCAGGTATTTTTTCTTTGGCTTCGTTCAGCCAATGTTTCATACGGGAACGCAACCAACGTTCATAGATAAAGAACAAACTGCCCATGCCAATCAGTGGCAAAACATAATAAATTATGCGATATGCCAACAGGGCGCCAAATATGTTGGCCTTGTCCACGGTATCGGGCAGGGCGACCAAGAATACGGTTTCAAATACGCCGATGCCGCCGGGAACCTGGCTGAAAACGCCGGTTGATTGGGCAATCGCAAACAGCCCCATAAATACAACAAACGGTATTTTTACAAATGGGGTCAGACAGAAATAAAGTACCAGACCGGCCAGAATACTGTCTGTTATGCCCAGGATTGTTTGCGCAAACGCCATGCGTGTTGATGGTATCTGGAATTTTAATTGTCCGATTTTTATACTTTTTTTATGAAAAAACATTGTGATCGCAAAATATACCAATAATGTGACCAAACAAAATATAAATAATGCGTTGATGCCAATACTGGCACCGACCGAGTTCTGAAACACTGCATGTGGGACCAAGAAATAACTGATGACCACAATGGCGGATGCCCCCAGGAAATATGTAAAGCCCGATATAGTCAGCATTTTTACAATGTCGCCACCGCGAATACGCCACCGTGTGTACAGACGATATCGAATCGCGCCGCCACTGACCACGGCGTGGCCGGCGTTATTGCTGATTGCAAAGCCCAACATCCCCGCCAACATCCATTTCCACCAGGAAACGCGTCCCCCAACATAATTCAATGCCAAACAGTCATATAATGACAATGCCAAATATCCCAACATGCATGCCACACATGCCATTGTCAGATTCATAAATGGTATATCTAATATTGCGTGTGCAATGTCGGACAGGCTGTAATTACGCAATTGCCACCACAGCATACCGGCGGCCAATATAAAAAAGAAAATGCCTGAATAACTGATTACCCTCTTAATCAGGCGTTTTGTCTGTACTGACATTTAAATCCTTTTACAAGTGTAATAGGATAACAATTTTATAAACAAAATCAATCTATAAATAAAATCTGGTGGGGGATTGCGCGATATTTTGGCAATTATTTGCGCATGGAGATGATTAAAAATCCCGCCATTTGGCGGGATTTTTAATTCTGAAAGAAACGATTAAATATTTTTTCATTAATTTCAATTGGATATTTACGCATCAGGAACGAATTGTAATCATCCATTATGCCTGATTTTGACATGGTTTGCATTTCATTGCGCAAATCAGCCATCTTTTTTGTGTCCATTTTTGGTGCAATTGAATCTTTGATATTCAATACATAGAATGCGTCCGATGATGGAACAATTGATTTTTCGCCCGCGTCGCCACGGAATGTGGCAACCAACACGTCAGTTGGTGCGCCCGATGTACGTGACACAGTTGCGGATTTTCCGTTTGCCAATTTGCCGTTTGATTTGAAGTCTGTTAAAACTTCGTTGGCGCGGACGTATGCCTGTTTTTTCTGTTCGGCGCGTTTCCAATCGCCCATCAATGATTTTTTGACAGATTCAAATTTCGCCGTGTGTGATGGCGTAATTTTGTTTACGCGCAGGAATACAAAACCATCATTGGTTTCAATCATTTCGCTTTCCAGTTCAGCGTCCATATCAAAGATTTTTGCCATCATTGTATCTGTCAAAACCTTGTCCACAGGGCGGTTGTCGCGATCAAATGTGCCCAGGTCAACATATTTTGCACCGTGTGTTTTGGCGGCGTCCGCCATTGGTTCGCCGGCGATGATATCGTCTTCGAATTTAACGGCGATGGCATAGCCCGCATCATATTTGTCTGGTTGTGACATTTCAGCCGGAATAATCACATACGACACATTACGTGTTTCTGGGACGATTTGTGGGTTCTGTTTGTAATATTCGGCCAATTGTTCATCCGAAGGTGCGGCAACATCAAAATCAGAATATTTAATTGTTGCGTATTCGATTTCGCGTTCCCCATAACGTGCGTCGTATGCCGCGCGCACTGCAAATTCAGGCACAGGTACATCAACCCCGACCGCGCCCAATACCATAGAACGCAATACATTGCCACGCAGGACGTCAGCAAACGCAGCCTCGGAATAGCCGGAATTGTTTAAAACTGTGTCGAACGCCAGGGTCGAAAATTCGCCGTTGACCTGAAATTCTGGGAATGAACGAATTTCGTGGGCAATGCGTTTGTCGCTGACCACGAACCCCAGGTCATCTGCGCGGTTTTCTGCCATCTGTTTGGTTGTCATTTTTGTCAAAATTTGTTTAGAAAAAGCGTTCTGGGTTGCGGTGTCTGTATAGATTGCGCGTTGTTCGTCCCGGCTTAACTGGGCCAGGGCACGCGATTTTTCCAGGTTGAATTCCTGGGCGGAAATTTCTGTGTCGCCAACGTGGACCAGTGTGTTATCATTTGCAACGTTGCCAAAAATCCATTCGGCAACACCCCAACCAACGAATGAAAATGCCAAAATGCTGATTAAAATCTTGGCAACTGGTTTTTCTGATGCATTTCTTAAATATTCTAGCATTTGTTCCCCTTTTGCGATACCATAGCAAAACGATGTGATAAAAAGCAATTAAAAAAAAGGGGATTTCAAATGAAAATTATTGCTGGAAATTGGAAAATGAACGGGTCGCGCACAGGGTTGAATGCGATGTTGTGTGATTTGGAAAATGTCGATACGAAAAATACAGTTATTCTGTGTGTGCCATATACTATGTTGCGCGCGGGAAATGCCCGTGTGGCGATTGGTGCCCAGGATGTTAGTCAACATACACACGGCGCATATACGGGTTCTGTGTCGGCCCAGATGGTTGCAGATGCGGGTGCAAAATATGTAATTGTTGGGCACAGCGAATGCCGCCAGTATAATGGGGATACAAATTCGACCGTGCGGCAAAAGGCGGCCCAGGTTTTGGCCAACGGGATGATTCCAATTATCTGTGTTGGCGAAACAATGGATGAAAAGCAGGCCGGTAAAACCATGGCGGTGATTGAATCTGGGGTGCGTGAATCAATTCCATCGGATGTTGGCACACCGATTATTATTGCGTATGAGCCACGTTGGGCAATTGGGGCGGGATTGACGCCCACGGCGGATGAAATTGCTGGGGCGCATACACTGATTGCCAATACATTGTCGGAAATGGGATTGGCGGGGACACCGGTTCTGTATGGTGCGTCGGTCAAGGGTTCGAATGCCGCAGAAATTATGTCGATACCAAACGTTGATGGGGTGTTGGTTGGTGGTGCGTCCTTGAAAAGTGATGATTTCATACCTATAATAACCAGTGTAAAATAATTATATAGTATGAACAAAAATGGAAGACGGTATGAATAACGAAGATAAAGAAGTTCAGGTAGAGGCAGTATCCGTTGATGATGCGCCGGTCGTGGACACACCACAGCAAGAATCAGATGTTGAAAAATTAACCGCCCAGTTAGCGGAAATGAATGACAAATATCTGCGAATGGCGGCGGAACTGGAAAATACGCGTCGTCGGGCGGCGTTGGATGCGGAATCGCGTGCACGGACGCGTTCAATGGGGGTGGCGGAAAAAATCTTGCCGGTGATGGATGCTGTGGATGCCGCGTTAAAGCATGCCCCCGATGATGCGGGAATTCAGTCAATGGCGCGTGCGCTGGAATCTGCGTTCGCCCAGATTGGGATTGTAAAAATTGAATCTGTGGGCCAGGCGTTGAACCCGATGTTCCATAATGCGATTCAGGTCGTGGAATCTGGGGATGCGACGTCCGGCACGATTGTCGAAGAAATGCAGACCGGGTATATGTTTGGCGATGCCGTGCTGCGAACCGCAATGGTTGTTGTCGCAAAATAAACAAGGCCGCCCGATTATCACCCACAAAATTTACAATTTTGCGGGGCCCGATTTTGGGCGGTTTTTGTTTTTTTGGGGGGGTGAAAAACGAAACCTTGGCGAAGTATGGCAGTGGCAACATCGCCCCTTGACAACCAATAATCAAACCCAGATGCAAAAACTCTATTAAACATATCCGTTTTTGCAGGTTTGCTAATAGTTCGTCTGCGTATTGGTCATGCGTGCCACCAATCACGTACACTTCGTTTACGCGTGGCACATAAATGTGCCTGGGCGATCTGACCGATCCGGTTGGGTTTGCTTTTACAAAAATAAAAACCGACCCAAACGGTGGTTTTGATTTTGGCAGCCATAAATTGACAACATTAGAACCGAAATATCACTGTATAAGGCAGAAATCATGGAAACTTTGGATTTGTTAGAAAAGTTTTTGAATGATTTGAAACACTAAACCAACAGAATTATTTACTTGTGAAAAATTGTTGTAATTGCTATTATCCGATTGAAAGGAGTCAAAAATGAAAACAATCATCATAATCGCAATCGTAGCAATTTTAGGAATACTTGGATATTTTCTTATACCATGCAACAAATGGGATAATGTATTTCCAAAAAATCCAAATGTTGTCATGCAAAAGGTTCGTTTCCACAACAGATATGGAATCGAATTGACTGGTAATTTGTATATGCCTAAAAATAAAACAGCGGAAAAGATGCCAGCAATCGCAGTATCTGGTCCATTTGGTGCAGTTAAAGAACAATCTTCTGGTTTATACGCACAAGAAATGGCATCTCGTGGATTTATAACTTTGGCTTTTGATCCATCTTTTACTGGTGAAAGTGGCGGCAAAGTTCGTTATGTTGCATCCCCCGATATAAACACAGAAGATTTCTCGGCCGCTGTTGATTATCTGGCAAATCGCAAAGACGTTGATGCTGATAAAATCGGTATTATTGGAATCTGTGGTTGGGGTGGAATGGCAATCAACGCTGCAGCAATGGACACCAGAATCAAAGCAACCGTTGCATCAACAATGTATGACATGACACGTGTAAACGCAAATGGCTATTTTGATGCTGATGATAATGCTGATGCACGCTTTGCAAATAAAAGTTCATTAAATGCACAACGCACAGTTGACTATAAAAACGGCAAATATGATTTGGCAGGCGGTGTAGTCGATCCATTACCAGATGATGCGCCACAGTTTGTCAAAGATTATTATGCATATTACAAAACACCACGTGGCTATCATAAACGCTCATTGAATTCAAATGGTGGATGGAACAAGACAAGTAGTTTGTCATTCATCAATATGCCAATTTTACAACGTGCAAACGAAATACGCAGTGCTGTATTATTGGTTCATGGCGAAAAAGCACACAGCCGCTATTTCAGCGAAGGTGCCTTTGAAAAACTGAAGGGCGATAATAAAGAATTGATGATTATCCCAGGTGCAAACCATGTTGATTTATACGACAATATGGATGTGATTCCGTTTGATAAGATTGAAAACTTTATGAAAACAAATATGAAATGATAAAAAAATTCGTATGTTTGTTGATTTTGTTGATGTCAGCACATTCGGTGCTGGCATCCGCATTACAAACAGAGGATATCGCACAAATGAAAATCGCAGTTAATAATCAAGAATACAATGTCATCTTGGAAGAAAATGATACCACAAGTGCTTTGCAACGTTTATTACCGATGACACTAAGTATGTCTGATTTGAATAATAATGAAAAATATTATTATTTAGAACAACCGTTACCAAGTAATCCAGAAAAAGTAGATTCTGTATCAACGGGTGATATCATGTTATTTGGTGATGATTGTTTGGTTGTTTTTTATAAAGATTTTGAAACTCCGTACTCTTATACACGCATAGGTCATATCGAAAATTTATCAAATTTAGAAGAGATATTTGGTGCTGGTATTGTTGATATAAAGTTTGATATAACCGAATCCTTCATACCCGAAAGCATGAAATAAAGCGACTTTCGCCAATCAGATAATATATCAAGATGGTCAGAACACATTTGAAAAGATAAAAAAGCCTGTTTTATAGCTTTTTTGTGAATTGTAAAAAAATGGTACCTTTTACTACCTAACTTTTGAACTCGTAAAAGTATTGAAAATCTAACAAAAAAACCGCAAAAATGCGGTTTTGATTTTTGGCAGAGCCATCTGTGCAATTCACGAATTGATAATATACATGAATTGTTGTTGTTCGGGAAAGATATTAAGGTGTTTTTTACATTTGCATATTTTTACTTGATGATGCTAGTTTAACATTATCTGCCTCTGTTAGTTTTGCATCTTTACGAATTTGTTCGAAGATGGAACTAGGACTCAACATATTTGTTCTGCGATAGCCCTCTATTATACGTGGGAAAAAATATTCGTTGTAAACGTAATTCACCGCCACAGAATTCTCTGGAATCGAACCAAGGGTTCTTAGAGCAACAAGAGCAACAGGGCCGATATTACGCTGACGGTCATAAGATTCTGGTTTCCCGTCGCCACCAATTCGATTATTTGGTTTTCTTGTATAGGCAATCGAAAATAATGCACGAACAAGTTTTTCTGCAGCATAATTAGCTCCTGCACGTTTCAATGGTTCAAAATCTGTTTCTTGCATATCAACAGATTGTGCGAATTTTGCGTCGTATACGTGATTGCTATGCAAAACATCACTTACAATGTCAACATAATCGTGCGATTTTGTAGCATTAACTTTATATTTTTGTAGAAATTCTGATTCTTGAATTTTTCCGGATATAAAATCAATGATATCTTGTAACGCTTGTTTTTTATAATTTGTTGTTGCTTCAGAAATCATAGTTATACCTCTTTTTTATCGTGTTGATTATAATATAAATTATGTTTAACGTCAAACCCTAAGCAGCTAAAAAGTTCGTAAATGTGTGAAACGGTGGTGATTTTTGATACCCAACTTACGAACTCATGAAAGTGTTGGAAAACAAAGAAAAAACCGCAAAAATGCGGTTTTGATTTTTGGCGGGGCCATCTGTGCAATTTACGAATTGATTTTATTCGTGGTTTGTTGTTGTTCGGGAAAGAAATGAAAATATTTTTGCAAATTTTGTGATATAATTAAGGGAA
>JAEDOP010000017.1 GCA_016301865.1 Alphaproteobacteria bacterium | reverse complement strand
TATGTAATTCGCCGTATATTGCGTCGCGCGATGCGTCACGGTCAGATTCTGGGGCACAAGGGGGCGTTGTTGTCAAAACTGTACCCGGCGCTGATTACAGAAATGGGTGATGCGTATCCAGAACTGGCACGCGAACAGGCGCGTGTTGTTGAAATTCTGCAAAACGAAGAAAATGCGTTCGCGGACATGTTACAAAACGGAATGAAGTTATTGGAAAATGAAATTCCAAAGTTGAACAACAATGTGTTGCCGGGGGATGTAGCATTTAAATTATTTGATACGTATGGTTTTCCACTGGATTTGACCCAGATGATTTTGCGCGACCGCAATATTGATGTTGATGTGGCGGGATTTGAAAAATCAATGGCAGAACAAAAAGAACGTTCGCGCGCAGACACACGTGGAACACGTATTTTCTGGGAATCCCAGACAGATCTGGCCGGCACGGATGACAGCGCGAAATACGCACCAATCGATATGGAATCGCGCGTGTTATCAATTCTGCGCAACGGTGAATTTGTTGACAGTGCAAACGCCGGTGACGAAGTCGAAGTTGCGTTGGATAAAACCAATTTCTATGGCACACAGGGTGGTCAAGTTGGCGACAGTGGCGAATTAAAAATTGGGAACGACACGGTTATGAACGTAGCAGAGGCCGCACGTGTTGACAGTGTCGTTATTCACAAGGGGACATTGGTTGCAACACTGAAAGTTGGCGACACTGTAAAGCCGGTTATTAATTCAGCCGTGCGCCAGCAGACCGCACGCGCACACACGGCAACGCACCTGTTGCAGGCGGCATTGCGCAGCGTATTGAACGAAGACGTTGAACAGCGCGGATCAAAAGTTTCGCCAGATTCAGTTCGATTTGATTTTCGATTTGGTCGTGCGATGACGGCGGATGAAAAACAGGCCGTGGAAGATTTGGTTAACAAGTGGATTGCCATGGATATGCCGGTTGAACACGATGAAATGTCAATGGAAGATGCGCTTAAGAAAGGCGCAATGGCATTGTTTGGCGAAAAGTATGGCGACATAGTCAAGGTTATTACCGCAGGCGATGTTTCGTGCGAACTGTGTGGCGGAACGCACGTATATCACACAGGCGAAATCTTGAAAGCCAAAGTGAACAAGGAAAAATCAATCAGCAGCGGTATCCGCCGCATTACTATGTCGGTTGGAACACTGGCTGAATAAAAAATCCCCCGTTCGGGGTTTTTTTTAATAATGAGCAAAGCGCAATGCGCAAAGAGCAACTAATTCTTGCTAAATAAAAGTTTAGCGAAGTAAAAATAAAGCCGTCACCCCGACGAAGGTCGGGGTCTATTGTTTCATAGCGCAAATAACAAAGTCCGCAGAACACAATGGATACCGGCCTGCGCCGGTATGACGAACTTTAATATTAATTTTTATCTCGGCTGTGCTGTGCACAGACGGATGCTATTTGCTCTTTGTTTGCCCAACGGGCAAACTTAGATAAACTTTTATTTAGCGAAGTATATGCGGAATAAAAATTCCCGCCATTTGGCGGGATTTTTTTGAATCTAGAATTATTATTCCTAGGGCAATGGGATACCAGCGGTTGCATCACCCATAACACGATCTATCATAGCGTCGGCCTTTTGCTTAGCATCCACGTATGCCGCAGTAACCGCGGATTCAACTGCAGACACGCCACCCGACAATACGTCCGGATTAATCGTCAATTTAACCAGGTCGTATTTACCCGTCATATCAACGATACATGTGCCATTCGGCGCGATACCTTTGACAACAGTTTTTGCTAATTGGTCCTGGGCGGCGGCGACTTTGTTTTGCAATTCGGCGGCCTGGGCCATTAATGCGTCCATATCCATTTTAATCCCCCCGTTTCTATTTTTGTTTTCTGTAAATATGCAACATCTGAATTGCGCGTGTCGGAACACCGATAAGTGCCACATAAGAATCCGAGAAAGTCATACGCGGTAAAACCTCTTCATTGGCATAGCGGGTTGCACGTTCGGATGATTCAAATTCTTTGTCCGACGATACAAATGGCCGAACACGTTTCGCACCAGATGGTGCAACATCCAGTTTGGTCATTTGAAATGAATACATGCCCGTTTTCATATCGCAGGCAATTCCTGGAAAATAATTTTCCGTCATATATTGGCGTAATCCCGGGACGTCTTGGGCATCACACCCCAGGTGTGATGCCCATTGTTTGTCCGTCCAGGTTAATTGTTCTGGTCTCATATTATTCCTTTACAATTTCTGCACCGGTTTTCTGATCAATACCAACCATGGACATACGTGTTTTGCCACGTTTGTCAGCCCCCAGATAACGAACATAGACTGTATCGCCTTCTTTGATTTTAGTATCTTCGATTTTTGCGATACGTTCGCCGGTGATTTCAGAAATGTGAACCATGGCTTCGAATCCGTTCATGATTTTTACAAACAGACCAAAGTCTTTCATGCCAGATACAGTACCTTTGTAAATCTGGCCAACTTCTGGTTCGGCAACAATGTCTTTGATGCGCCGGATTGCGTTGTCCGCATCTTCGCGTGTTGTTGCCATGATTTTGACTGTACCATCATCTTCCAGGTCAATAATCGTGTTTGTTTCACGAACCAGGGCCTGAATTACAGAACCACCCTTGCCGATTACTTCACGAACCTTGTCTGGGTTGATTTGCATGGTGTATGCCTGGGGCGCGTATTCAGAAACAGATGCGCGTGGCTTTTTAATTGCCTTTTCAATTTTGCCCAGGATGTGCATACGGCCGTCTTTGGCCTGGGCCAAGGCACGTTCCATAATTTCAAATGTAATGGATGTGATTTTGATATCCATCTGTAATGCGGTAATACCCTGGTCTGTACCGGTCACTTTGAAGTCCATGTCGCCCAGGTGATCTTCGTCGCCCAAGATATCGGTCAAGATTGCGTAATCGTCGCCCTCTTTAATCAACCCCATCGCGATACCCGCAACCGGACGCTTCATAGGAACACCACCGTCCATCATTGCCAATGTCGCGCCACATGTGGTCGCCATGGACGAAGAACCGTTCGATTCCAAAATGTCCGACACAATGCGGATTACATAGTCAAATTCACTGCGACTTGGGACCATTGGATGAACCGCACGCCATGCCAAGTTACCGTGACCAATTTCACGACGACCTGGGGATTTCAAACCTTTGCATTCACCAACAGAATAGCCAGGAAAATTATAGTTCAAGATGAAATCGCGCTCTTCAGCCCCGTCCAGGGATTCGATTGGCAATGCGTCTTTGCCACCACCCAGGGTCAATGACACCAGGGCCTGGGTTTCGCCGCGTGTAAATAACGCAGAACCGTGTGCGCGTGGCATAACACCCAATTCGATTTCAATTGGACGTACTGTTTTATTATCACGACCGTCGATACGTGGTTTACCCGCCAAGATATTGCCACGCATAATGCGCGCCGTCAGGTTTTCAACCACTTCGTCCGCCCACGATTCCAATGTGGATGTGGCACGTTCGGATTCTGGGAATAATTCTGGGATACGCGCCTTGGCATCGGCATGGATAGACGCCAATGTTTCCAAACGAACCAGTTTTTCTTTGATTTGCAGGGCCGCTTCTATTGCAGGTGCAAATTGTTCAAAGTCAGATTCCATTGTCAACTGTTCTGGTGTTTTTTCAGGTATCGCCCAGCGTTCTTTGCCCGCACGTTCCGCCAATTCGTTAATGGCGTTGATAACCGCCTGTTGCGCGTCAAAACCAAATTTAACCGCGCCCAAAACAGTCTTTTCATCCAATTCGCCGATTTCAGATTCAACCATCAGAACACCGTCTTTGGTCGCAGCAACAACCAAGTCCATTTCGGATTCTTCGGTTTCTTTTTTCGATGGGTTCAAGATGTATTTGCCATCAGCATAACCAACACGCGCCGCACCAATTGGGCCCTGGAATGGGACACCAGACAACGCCAATGCCGCAGATGATGCAATCATTGCCAAAATGTCAGGCTGGTTCACTTTGTCATATGAAAATACCTGGGCAATAATTTGAACTTTGTTTTTGAATGTTTCTGGGAACAGCGGACGAATTGGACGGTCAATCAAACGCGCAATTAATGTTTCAGCGGTTGATGCCTTGCCTTCACGTCTGTCGCGCGAGCCAGGAATACGACCTGCGGACGCAAACTTTTCCTGGTAATCAACGGTTAATGGGAAGAAATCCTGGCCTTCGACGGCAGTCTTTTCGGCGCAAACCGTTGCCAACACCATTGTTTCACCCAATGTCGCCAAAACAGAACCGTTCGCCTGTTTCGCCATACGACCCGTTTCTAAGCGCAGTGTTGTATTGCCATATGGAATTTCAACCACGATTGGATTGTTTAATTTAGCCTGTTCATCTTTCTTGAATAAACCAAATACCATTTATTTTCTCCATTTTTTATTATTTTTTGATTCTGCGAAGAAAAATTATTCGTTTCTGCATTCTGGACAAATGCACAAATGAACAATTTCATCTTCGCCATGTGAATTATAAAAAATATTTAAGCCATTGCAAGTCTAATCCGCATCCTTTGCACGCGGGTGGGCGGCGGCATATATGTTCGAAATTTCCGCCATGTTTACCTTGGTATACAACTGGGTCGTAGACAGGGATGAATGCCCCAGTAATTCTTGCAGGCTGCGTAAATCTGCGCCGTCGGATAGTAATGCCGTCGCAAAAGTATGACGCAGGGCGTGCGGAGTCACATAATCGGGCAATTGCAGGTAATGACGCAGGGATTCAACAACCTTTTCCGCCATCGGCAGGCCACGCACACTGCGGAATATTTCGTCATCGGGCATGTTGCCATATGGGCGCGCCGATATATATTTATCAATCGCGTTCCATACCGCCGGCAGGACAGGCACCAGGCGTTCTTTGCCCCCCTTGCCCAGGATGCGCAGGACAGCGGGACGACCCATAATGTCGTGATTGCGCAGGGATAACGCTTCGGATATGCGCAGGCCGCAGCCAAACAACAGTACAACCAACGCCCAATCACGCGCCGCAATCCACGGTTCGCGCGCGTCAATTTCACGAATTGCGTCGTGCATGTTTTCAACATCGATTGGGTCAATAGCCTTGGACAATTTGCGGGGGACGCGGGGTGATGAAATCAGGGTAATTGCATCATTTTTCACCCCGTGATTTTTTGCCAGGAATTTATAAAACCCACGCAATGATGACAGTGCACGCGCCGTCGATTTGGGCGACAGACCACGACGCTGGCGATCAGCCAGGAATGAACGAAAGCATATTGTATCAACACGCGATAAATCCGATGGAAATGGGGACGTGCCGTTAAAGCGTTCATAAAATGCCAGGAAATCGCGCACATCGCTTTCATAGGCCGTCCGGGTGTGGGATGAATAGTTTTTCACCCCCGTCAGATAGTCCAGAAAGTCCGCGACAATATTTTCCATACGCGCCCTATTTTATTTCAAACACCGCTGATACAGATACCGATACATCTGTGTCGCGTGATACAATTGTGCCACCGGTATCGACCATGGCGGATGTGGCAACCATTTTAGTGCGCATCAGACCGTTTTCAGGACGCGCAATATCATTTGCATTTGTGCCGTATGACACGGCCAGCAATTTGCCCACACTGCGACCATCACCCGCCGCCAATGCCGCGGCACGCGTGCGCGCATTTTCAACCGCAACCGACAGACATTCTTCCATTATTGGGGTCAAGCGCTGCGGACTGGTGTACATGCGCAGATTTTCCGAAAATACGTTTGGTGTGCCTGCAAACTGCGACAGGATGTTTTCAATTACATCGATACTGTTTGCGGAAACTTCGACTGCAAGTGTTGTTTCAATGCCCAGTGTGATGGAACGCTGTTCATCATGATTCCATTCTGTCTTTTCATATGAATTAAACTGGGTTGTCTGCATTTCAACAGGTTGCGTTTTCAGATATTCTGTTATTTGTGCCATTTGTGTGGTTGCCGCACGCATAGACGCAACCGCCGTTGGTGCCAATGTCGTCACACGCAATGTAATTGCCGTTTTATCGCGTGGTGCAGTTGTCAGACATTCGCCATTTACCGTAACTGTGCGTGGCGTGGTGCGGCGTTCCAACGCGCCGAAAACCAGTGCCAGTACCGCTGCCACCCCGATTACAGTTCCAATCCAGATAATTGTTTTTTTCATTTTTCCCCCCTTTTTTTTGGTGAATTTGTTAACCCAACATTGCCCGTTTTACACGCGACAACGTTTCGTGAGCAACCACGCGCGCGCGCGCCGCACCCGATGCCAGGATTTTATCAATTTCATCTGTATTCGCCATCAAACGTTCATATTCCGCACGTGGCGCGGCCAAAACAGAATTGATTTGTTCGAACAGAATCTTTTTCGCATCGCCATAACCCATGCCGCCCGCTCGGAACTTTTCAGCAAATTCAGCGGTTTGTTCCGGGACTGCAAAGTGTTTATACAACTGGTAAATTGTGGATTTATCTGGGTCTTTTTTATCGACTGGCAATTTTGAATCTGTGATAATGCGCATAACCTTTTTCTTTAATTCAGATTCAGGCGCAAATAATGGGATGATGTTGTCGTAAGACTTGCTCATTTTCCGGCCATCCAGTCCGGGGATTAAACCGGTATCTGAGCCAATCACAGGTTCGGGTAACTTGAACGTATTGCCGTATGTGCGATTGAAATATTCCGCAATATCACGCGCAAATTCAACATGCTGTTTCTGGTCTGCACCGACGGGGACGATGTCGGAATTGTATAACAGGATATCCGCACTCATCAAAATAGGATATGTGTACAGTCCCATGTTAATGCCCGCGTCAACATCCAGACCCGCGGCCGTGTTTTTATCCATTGCCGCCTTGTACGAGTGGGCACGATTCATCAGCCCCTTGGGTGTGACGTTCATCAGTAATGTGTTTAACTGATAAATTTCATCAATATCCGACTGGCGAAACAGGACTGCATTTTCCAGGTTTAGCCCCAACGCCACCAACAGCGCGGCAATTTCGTATGTGTGTTGCCGTATCTGTGACGCATCGTGGATTGTGTTTAATGCATGTAAATCTGCGATAAACATAAACGTTTTATGTGTTTGCGAACGTTCAATCAGTGGCTTTAACGCACCAACATAATTGCCCAGGTGTGGCATACCGGTGGGCTTGATTCCAGTTAAAACAATTTTATTTGTATCGGACATAATAAATACCTTTTCTTAATATGTAATTTTAATGATTTTTTCGATAAATTAAAAGCCCTAAATTTGATTATGGGCGGCAAAATAATTCAGGCGGCAATGCGCCAACAATTTACACACGAAAAGATATCTAAACACTTAATCATGCCCATAATTATAATTCATATTTTGCCGGTTTTCAATAAATATATGCTAGCGTTGTTTCAACAGGCGGTTCACATGTGCGGTCAGGCGTGGGTTATACAGCCCACAACGCGGCATCAGGATGTAATCCGGGTCGATGCCAGCGTTCAGAAAATCAACTGGGTCACACGTGTTTGTGCGGCGGACATCGGCGTCGTTTGGCATGTTGGCGCGGGCACGCGCGGTTTCCAGATTCTGTTCAGGCGACAAAAAGTACGCGACACGGAAATTATAATGACGCGCCAGGTCGTTTTTATAAAACCAATCTATCATTTGGCGGGTATAGCGTGGCTGAATCACATCGTAAATCAAGTTTTCGCCCAAATGCGCCATAATTTCAGATTCCGGAACGCCGTACAGCCATTTTGATGTACCGGGTGTCCAGAACAATTCATTTACCCACAGGTGTGTCGCCAAGGGGGTGGTTTCAAAATACGCTTCGTCGCGGAAAAAGTATGGCACACCTTCGGATTCGCCGGGACGCATGGGGCGCGTTGTCGCAGAACGCAGGTTATAAAACAGCCCCGACGGCAACGTGTTCTGGATAAAATATGTTTTGCCAGACCCCGACAGACCATTACAAAACAACAATGTATTTTTCTTCATTTATTCCCCCAAAAGTATGCCCCGCGTATGTATAGCGGGGCGATTTGTTAATCTTCCAAGAAACTGCGCAGTTTACGGGCGCGGGTTGGGTGCTTTAACTTGTTCAGCGCCTTTTGTTCAATCTGGCGGATACGTTCACGGGTAACACCGATGTATTCACCGACCTCTTCTAGGGTGCTGGTCTTGTTCGTGGACATTCCGAAACGCTGGCGCAGGACGGTTTCTTCCTTGGGATCAAGTTCAGACAGAATCTGGGTCACGATTTTACGCAGATTCTTTTGCGCAGCGGATGTGAACGGATTTTTCGCCGTTTCGTCCGCAATAATTTCAATACGCGAACTGTCATCTTCGGTGCCGACGGGCGCTTCTAATGAAATTGGTTTCAGGTTAACCTTCATAGCCTTGTGGATTTTATCCACCGGCAGATAGATAATCTTGGACAATTCTTCGGCGGTTGGTTGACGGCCATATTTATGCATAAACTGGCGCGTGGCACGCTGAATCTTGTGAATATTGTCAATCATATGAACCGGGATACGGATTGTGCGGGCCTGGTCCGCGATACTGCGGGAAATGCCCTGCTGAATCCAGTTGGTCGCATATGTTGAAAATTTATTGCCCAAACGATAGTCGAATTTATCCACAGCCTTCATCAAGCCGATGTTTCCGTCCTGGACCAGGTCCGAGAAGTCCAAGCCCAATCCGCGATTGCTGGATTTTTTCGCGAATTTGATAACAAGGCGCAGGTTGGCCTCGATCATTTCGCGTTTGGCGCGGGCGGCTTCGGTTTGGCCACGGCGTACCAGTTCAACAACCTTTTTATATTCTGATGTTGGTTGACCGGTTTCAACAGCGATGGCGGTGATATCTTCTTGGATTTTCAGGATGTCCGCTTCGTGTTTTTTCGCGAAATTCGACCAGGTTGGGTTCTTGTGTTTTGCCAACTTTTTAACCCAGTTACGGTTCAATTCGTTGCCTGTGTATTCGGCCAGGAAATCTTCGCGTTTAATCTTGTTCGCAATTGCCAGACGCAGCAGTTTGCCCTCTAGCCCCATTAACAACTGGTCGCGTTTGGTTAACTGTTCCAGGATTTCGGCAATGCGGTCGTCGTTCAGGCGAATCTTGCTGACGTGTTCAAACAATTCCAGGCGCAGTTTTGTGTATTTCTTTTCCAATGCTGCGTCTGGTGTGTCAGATGCCAACAGGTTGTCCAGACGTTTGGCTTGAAGCTTTTGCATACTGTTAAATATGCGCTTGATTTTGGCAAACAGTTCCAGAACCATTGGCATCAGTGCTTCTTCCATCACAGGGATTGGAACGCCCGATGTGCTGCGTGGAGTGTCTTCTTTTTTGATACCGTCTTCGTCGTCGTCCAGTTCGTCTTCTTCGTCGTCATCTTCGACGGATGCGTCCGCCAAATCGTCCAAGTCGTCATCGTCCAATTCATCGACGTGTTCGACCCCCTTGGATTTTAATGCTTCGGACAAGGCAGCCAGGGATTTTTGTTCAGAATCACTGGAATACATAACTTCCAAATTCACGATATAACGCAGACGGATGTCTTCGTTCAACAACTGCTGATACCAATCTAACATGGCCTGAATTGTCATCGGGCTTTCGCACAGGCCATAGACCATTAGACGGGATGCCGCTTCGATACGTTGGGCAATGGCAACTTCGCCGGCGGCGGTCAGCAATTGCACCGTGCCAATTTGTTTCAGGTATGATTGAACAGAATCCTGGACCCCCAGAACAAGTGAACCGGTCTGGCTGCGTTCCAATTGTTTGGCATAGTGTTCATAATCGTCGTCGTTGACATCAA
>JAEDOP010000016.1 GCA_016301865.1 Alphaproteobacteria bacterium | reverse complement strand
AGCTAAGTAAATCTAATACTTCTCTTGTACGACCCATGTTCAACCCTCTGAGCCACATTTTACACCGTCCTGTCAAAGGGCGGTTTTTCTTTGGAAAATTGCCGTGTGTATATAAAATGCGCGAATTTTGCGATTTTGCGGTAAAAAAATAGAATAGTAAAAAGCAAATCCAGGCAAAAATAAGAAAAATAACCTATTAAAAACACTTGCTATGCGCTGGGTTTTTATACACAATATAAATATAACAACAACTAAATAAACTAAGGGGAAGATACTCATGATAACCAATGATGATATCTGGGATGCGATTGACGAAATCGCCAGTGAAAATAACGTCAGTCCATCCAGAATGGCTATAAATTGTGGGTTGGACGCAACGACTTTTAACAAGAGCAAGCGTTGCGATGCGTTTGGTAAATCGCGCTTTCCGTCCCTGCGGACAATTGCCAAGGTTTTAAACGAACAAAATATGTCAATGTCAGACTTTGGTGCAATCTGCGACCATCAATCACGAAACAAAGAACGCTAGAACTTATTTTTACCTGTTGCGATTGTTGCCGTTCGGTGTTATATTTTTATCTGTCCAATAAGAATAACAAAAGGAATTGTGCAATGTTATTACAGGGTAAAAAGATTTTAATCACGGGTGTTGCCAACGATTGGTCTATGGCGTGGGCAATTGCTAAGCGTGCGCATGAACTGGGGGCTGAAATTGCGATGCCATACGCGATGCCTGCATTGGAAAAGCGTGTTCGCCCATTGGCGGAATCCATTGGTGCCAAATTCGTCCAGGAATGCAATGTCCAAAACGACGAACAAATGGACGACTTATTTAATAAAATTGAATCTGAATGGGGACATTTGGATGGCATGTTGCACGCGATTGCATTTTCAGACAAAAACGAATTAACCGGTCGTTATGCCGACACCACGCGCGAAAATTTCAAAAACACAATGGATATTTCCGTATATTCGTTGGTTGATTTAACGCGTCGTGCATCTAAATTGATGGCCAATGGCGGCAGCATTGTTACCCTGACATACTTTGGGGGGGAAAAATCTGTTCCAAATTATAATGTGATGGGTGTTGCCAAATCTGCCCTGGACAGCAGTGTTCGCTATCTGGCGTCCGACCTGGGGCGCGACGGCATCCGCATAAACGCAATCAGTGCCGGCCCAATTATGACATTGGCGTCCAGCGGGGTAGGGGGCTTCAAGGCTATGCTGCGCCTGAACGCGGAAACAACGCCATTGCGTCGTAATATGACCCTGGACGATGTGTCTGGTGCGGCTATGTACCTGTTCAGTGATTTATCATCCGGCGTCACGGGCGAAGTGCACCATGTCGACTGTGGATATTCAACCACTGGTATGATGCCAAATGAAATGAAAGATATCCTGTTAAAAAATCTGGATTAATCCAACCGCCCATCGGGCGGTTTTTTCATACAATAAACACGCACAAAACAGTGCCGATCACCGAACGAAATATTTGTAGAAATTGAAAAAGCAAGTTAATACTTTATCTTTTTCATACTGGCATTATGGCAAATCAGATAATAAAAAATCAATATCAATTGCCTTTGTGCAATCTATTTCTTCATAATTGACACCTGTTAAGCATAGCAATATAATACATATAGATGACTAAAAACGCGCGTTTTTTTATATACACTTTATGTTCTTGTATGCTGATTCTTCAGTCGGCAAAATGTGAAAACACAACCCCAAAGTGGGTGGGAAAGTGGTATCTGAATGACCAGGACACTGTTTTTGGTGGCGTGATGGAAATTTTTGATTGTGTTGATACAACATGCGATTTTAAATTGGAATCTTGGTACGACTTACATATCTGTGATGTTGAAGGTAAAATAAAAATCAGCGGAGATAAGGCAGAATACAACGGCAAAAAATATCAATATGACAGAGAGACAGATACGGAATATTTTATTCCTGTTGGTATATTGTTTCAAATGGAGTCAGAAGATAAAATGAATCTGCATTTTATCAATGCAGATTCATTTAGCGCCTTTTGTGGCATGCAAGCAACACTTGAAGGGGTATGGATTAGACAGTAATTAGTATTTATTTACTCTTTTCAACCAACCGTTTTTTGCCGTTACCCAGTTTTTTGTGCCTTTTAAGTAATCTATTCTTTCAGATTTTAGTGCGACCATAAATTCGTTGACTTTGCTATCAGGAATCGCATTTATGGATTTAATTGTTTCGCTGCCTATTGCGCCATCAACAACTAAATTTGCGTCCAAGAAAGAATTTAGTGCACGTTGAACGGTTTTGCCTGCACCTCCCATCACATTCATATCAAAAACTGCATCACGTATTCTGTCGTTTTTGATTTCTGGGATTCTTGTATTGTCCCAATATTCGTTTTTATAAATTTCTTTGGCTTGTGCGGCGGTTAAATATTTTACATCTGCTGGGAAATTTTTGTCTGGATGCTTGTTAGCGTATCTATCCAGCGTGCTTTGTTTTATGCCCATATTAGTCGGTTCATCATCAACTTGATCTTTGCCGTCTGTATAGTCCCCTTCGGGTTCTTGTAATTTATTGTACGCTTGTTCAAATTTCATATCAGTTACCTTTTGTGTTTCTGGCTTTTGACCTTTGTAAACCTTGCCGCCTATCTTCTTGCCGTTTTTGTCCAGCTCTATTTCTTCAACCCAACAGCGACAGTTTGGATGAACGGGACATGTTGGTATATATTCTTTGTTTTCATAGACCGTCCCATCATTCCCCACGCAGTCGTCGCATGTATTTTCGCCATGCTCGCTGTGCCATATCCATATTTTGGGCTTTATTTCAAACTCTGGAATATTCAAAGCATAAGTTTTCAAACTGCGCTTTGATACATGGCCACCCGGCATTAAAACTTTGACCGGTATTGGCGTGCCAGAAACGACATATTCTTCAATATTAAAATTAAAACCAATTGTTTCAAAGTAATCACCGTATGTATCCAGGACATCTGCTTCTGCCTCGCTTTTATCAGACTCGAACTCCGTTTCTATTTCATGTTGTGCATTATAAAACTGCTCCAATGTCATATCATATTCTGGGCGCATCATACGACCTGTGGCATCAAACTGTACTGTGCCGGGATACAGGATATGCATATACTTGGTTGCACGTTTATATGTTTCGCTGTTTTTATCGCCATATTCAGGCGACGATATCAGTTCTTGTAAAAATTTTGGTGTTTGCATTTTCTTCCCCCATAAAAAAACACCCGCGTGTGCGGGCAATAAAAAAGACGACCGATGTCGTCCGTCTGTTGGCGTATATTATACCATAATATACGAATTTTTTCAACAAAAAACGCCCCAAAAGGGACATTTATTAATGGGGCGGATAACCGGACTCGAACCGGCGACATTTGGTACCACAAACCAACGCTCTAACCAACTGAGCTATATCCGCCATACTGAATCTTTCAAAATTCGTGGTGGAGCTGATCGGACTCGAACCGACGACCCCTTGCATGCCATGCAAGTGCTCTACCAACTGAGCTACAACCCCACTATACTTCAGGCTTGCACCTAATCTCGGCTGTGCTATGCACAGACGGATGAGCTACAACCCCATGCGCCGACATATTCTATATTTCTTCTTGCCAAATGTCAAATCAATTTGCTAATCTTTTTCTGTACTTTAAGGAGACTCTATATGGACTATCAATTATTAAAGGCCGAGGTTGACCAGAAAACGGCCCAAACACTGGAAGTTTTAAAGAATGAATACGCAGGTTTGCGTACTGGGCGTGCGTCCGTACATTTGCTGGACGCGGTGCGTGTGCCGGTTTACGGCTCTGAAATGCCGGTTAATCAGGTTGCGACAGTTTCGACCCCTGACAACCAAACTTTATCCGTAACGGTTTGGGATATTACTAATGCCCCCGCGGTTGAAAAGGCGATACGCGATTCGGGCCTGGGGCTGAACCCGATGACGGCGGGTGGTGTAATTCGCCTGAACATGCCACCACTTACCGAAGAACGTCGCCGCGAATTGACCAAGGTTGCCGGTAAATACGCCGAAGAGGCCAAGATTTCCATGCGCAATATCCGCCAGGATGCAATGGGTAAAATCAAACGTGCCGTCATTGACAAAGAAATTTCCGAAGACGACCAACGTAAATTCGAAGATGACATTCAAAAGGTCTTTGATAAACGTGGGGCCGAGGTTGACGCCCTGGCACGTGAAAAAGAAGCCGACATTATGTCTGTTTAATCTAAGCAATCGGGAATGCTATGTTAAAATTATTCAAGAAAAAAACAGCACCTGCTGTTGCCACATCTGGCAAAGTGCCCCAGCATATCGCATTTATTTGTGATGGTAATCGTCGTTGGGCGGAAATGCGTGGTCTGCCACCGTTGATGGGGCACCAGGCCGGCATTGCAAACTTTGAAAATTTGGTCGATTGGTTTTTTGCGCGTGGTGTTTCGACGATAACGTTCTTTTGTTTTTCTACGGAAAACTGGAATCGTTCCACGGACGAAGTTAATTTCCTTATGGACTTGTTCTATACGGAATTGACCAAGAATATGGAACACGCACTGGAAAAAAACATTCGTTGCCGCGTGATTGGATCGCGCGACAGGTTGCCAGAAAAATTGGCTGCGCTGTGCGATGAATTAGAAGAAAGAACCGCCGAAAACACTGGTGGCACAGTTGCGTTTGCTGTGAACTATGGTGGGCAACAGGAAATCGTAGATGCGGTAAATGCGGCAATTGCGGCGGGCGAACCTGTAACACTGGAAACATTTGAAACATATCTGGATACGGGTGACCTGTTGCCAATTGATTTGGTGGTGCGCACCAGTAACGAAAACCGTATTTCTAATTTCTTGCTGTGGAAATTAGCGTATGCAGAATTATTATTTGTTCCCGAACATTGGCCTGATTTAGTTCGTAATGAACGCGGTTGGCAAAATGTTTTGGATGAATTTGCCAAACGCAATCGTCGTTTTGGCGGCGGTAAAAAGGCAAACTATCTGGGTAAAAAGAAACAGGGGTAAATTATGTCGAATACAAAACAAAGAATCATTGTCGGTGCGGTTATGGCGATTATTGCGGCACTGGCGGCACTGGCTGAATACTTTGGATTGCCTGCGGTGCGTATTTTGGGCATTATCGTTGTTTTGGCAATGATTGCAGAATACATTTTATGTCTGCGTCGTGCGTCCAACGATATCCTGCGTACGAATTGGTTATCGTTTGGTGGATTTTTTGTTTGGCTGTTTGTGATGTTGGCGGCAATTAATGTTGTTGGTGCGCGTCCATGGATTATTTTATTAATGTTGATGATAATCTGTTCGGCGGACATTGGCGCATGGCTGTTTGGTCGTCTGATTGGCGGGGACAAGATGTGGGAACGTCTGTCATCGGGCAAAACCTGGTCGGGCCAGATTGCGGGCATTATCTGTGGTACATTTGCAGGTGTAATGTACGGCCTGTTGGGGGCGGACACATTTATGCCACAACTAATGTGGATTGGTATCAGTGTTTCTTTGTTATCCCAATACGGTGATTTAACCGCCAGTTGGCTAAAACGTAAAATGGGTATCAAAGATTTCGGCACGATTTTGCCTGGGCACGGTGGCGTCCTGGACAGATTTGATGGCTGGATTTATGTACTGCCATTGGTATGGTTGATAATGTTATAAAGTATTATTGTAAAGGAAGGGTATAAACATGCATGTATTATTAACGATTTTGGCATTGCTAATCGTCCTTGGGGTTGTTGTATTTGTGCATGAACTGGGGCACTTTTTGGCGGCGCGTTGGGCCGGGGTGCGTGTTGATACCTTTTCCATTGGTTTTGGCCCTGCGATTGTAAAATGGCACGACAAACGTGGCACGTTGTGGAAGATTGCATGCCTGCCATTGGGGGGCTATGTTTCCATCTATGGCCAAGAAGACATGTTCAACCGCAAAAAATACGCCGAATTGCCGGCTGACAAACGGGTGGGACATTATTTATCTGCCCCCGCCTGGAAACAGTTTATAATTATTGGGGCGGGCGTATTTATGAACTTTTTATTGGCGTGGATAATTTACACATCGCTGTTTATGTTCCAACCACGTCTGGTCGCCAATTCCCAACTGCCCGTCATCGGCCAGGTTATCCAAGAATCCGTTGCATTTAATGCCGGTGTAAAACCAGGCGACACCATTGTCCGCATTGACGATGAAAAAATCAGCAATTGGGGCGAAGTAATCTTGGCCAAAGAATTGGCTTCAAACCGTGACGCGGATGTTCTGATTGTTCGTGGCGATGAATTGGTAAACGTGAAATTAGCACCGGCTGAACGTTGGGGCATGGTTGCCGACGGCGCGCGTCGTGCCGACCCAAAACCCCAGGGACTGTTCCGTGCGATGTATTCGGGCGCGCGTAAAACATATTATGAATCGAAAACTCTGGTCGTTGTGTTAAAACAGATTATCACCGGCGAACGTTCGTCGAAACAGTTGGGGTCATTCATAACGATTGCCCAGTATTCAGGCCTGGCAATGGCCGCTGGATTTTTCAGCCTGTTGGCATTGATTGCGTTGTTGTCTGTGAATTTAGGTGTATTAAATTTGTTGCCGCTGCCGGTGCTGGATGGTGGATACCTGTTAATTCTGATTATCGAAGGCATCACCCGTCGCAAATTGCAGGGGCGCGGTATGGAAATCGCCATTATGTGCGGCTGGGTGTTGATTCTGGGACTGTTTATATTAACAATGTGGAATGATTTGGCACGTGTATTTGGGTTATAAAATGATGAAGAAAGTATCACTGTTTGCATTATTGTTGTCTGTTGTTGCCCCCGTTGCGTTCGGGGCAACTGTTTCACGTATTGACGTATCGGGTAACACGCGTATGGATGCGGAATCAATTCGTATTTTGTCAGATGTGAAAATTGGTGACAATGTCGGCGAATCACGCACGAACGCAATCGCGAAAAAATTACAGGAAAGTGGTTATTTTTCCAAAATAAACGTCCGCATGTCGGGCAATGTATTAAAGATTGACGTCGTCGAATCCCCGATTATTAACATGGTCACAGTCGAAGGCAATGATGCCGTATCCACCGACGATTTAAAAAAAGAAATCCGCACCGCCGAACGTGCATCCTATGACGCCGCCACAATCGGCGCGGATGTTCAGCGTATGTTGACGGTCTATCAACGCCAGGGTTACTTTGGCACAAAAATAGAACCACAAAAAATCGAACTGTCGGACAATCGCGTCAACGTTGTCTATGAAATTACCGAAGGGCACCCAACCTGGATAACCGACATAAAATTCGAAGGAAATAAAAAGTTTTCCGATCGCACCCTGCGTGGTGAAATTTTGTCGCGTGAACATGCCTGGTGGCGTTTTATGACGCAATTTGATACATTTGACGAAGACCGTATCCAATACGACGGTCAAATGTTGCGCCAGTTTTATTTGCGTAACGGCTATGTTGATTTTAATGTGACGGACACATCCGGCACATTTACCCCTGATCGCCAGTATTATTCGGTTGTATTCACCGTGGACGAAGGTGACCAATACGATTTTGGCAAATTGACAATCGACAATCCGTTCCCGGACGTGCCGACTGACGAATTGATGGACGTGATTGTGATGTCGTCTGGCGACACATACAATGTGGACATGGTTGATGAAACGTTATCTGCGCTGCGCAGTGCGGTTGCCGATTATGGCTATGCGTTTATTAATGTTGAACCTGTGCCAACAAAAAACGCAGACGATAAAACGATTGATTTAGTATTCAAAATACAAAAGACCAATCGTATTTATCTGAATTCTATTAACATCCTGGGCAATGTCCGCACGTTTGATTCTGTGATTTATCAGTCGTTGCCAATGCGCGCAGGCGACCCATTTTCATTGCAAACGATTGAAGAAGGACGCCAGCGTTTAATGCGCACCCGCTATTTCAAAGACGTCCAAATGGTTCCAACCCGTGTTGCGGAATCAAATATGATGAATCTTGATGTTCGTGTCGAAGAACAGCCCACCGGTGAACTGTCGGGTGGTTTTGGTTGGTCAAACATCAACGGGTTTATGGTTGACGCGGGCATAACCGAAAACAACTTTATGGGGCGCGGTCAAATTGTCCAAATCCGCGGTTCAATCGCCGAATACCAGAAACAGGCCCTGTTCAGTTTTACCGAACCATACCTGTTTGGGCGTGCGCTGTCGGCGGGATTTGATGTGTCTTACACAATGTATAATTATTCGGCATTGGGTGGTTTTGGATACGACCGTGATTCTTTAACGGTGGCGGGGCGCATGGGATGGCGTCTGACCGACCATTGGACACAAAATGTACGCCTGTCTGCCGCTTTTGACCAGAACTATGATATCCAGGCCGACAATGGCTGGCAGGATGCAACCCTGTTCACCCTGGGGACAAATTTCCGCTATCACAACCTGGACACAAACTTTGCCCAGAATACGCACACCGGTGTTGTTGCGAACCTGGGGATTGCGTACACAGGCTTTGGTGGCACAGAATCCTATATGCGCTATAACGCAGATATTGTTGGAATGGTAAAATTCTGGGATGATCGTTGGCAACTGCGTTCGTCATTGGATTTTGGCTATATTCAGCCTTTGGATGACGACTATGTATCGCGTGTTTATCGCTATTTCTTGGGCGGTGAATCCCTGCGCGGTTTTGACGTGGCTGGCGTTGGTTCGCGTAATTGGTATATGACAACATATGCGCTTGGTGGTCTGTGGAAATTAAACGGTTCGACCCAGTTGAACTTCCCGATTTTCATCCCAGATGAATACCAGGTCAAAGGCTTTGTATTCTTTGACTATGGTGTTTTGGGCAAACCACCTGCCGCCGAAGATTATTATCCGTCCAATATGCATTTACCGCAATATAAAAATGATATCGATGATTCATGGCGCACATCTGTTGGTGTTGGTATTTATTGGAACACACCAATGGGCCCAATGAATTTCAGTTGGGGCTGGCCGTTAAAGATGACCGACTATGACCGTGAACAGCGATTCTTGTTATCGTTCGAAACCCAGTTTTAGTCTTGACGGGGATTGCAAAAATTGCGTATAATTTGAATATTCAGGAAAGGGGGACATACACATGAAAAAAATATTTCTTGGTGTTTTGGTTGCGATTGCGCTGGCCGGCTGTGGCCAGGTTTACGACCGCGAACCGGTTGGTGTTGGCTATGACAACAATGAATTGAAATTAAGTCCATGCGCCTGCATCATGGTGTACCAGGCTTAAAATAAATAATCTTGATTCTGGAACTGGGGGGACAGAATTTTGAGATATCCAGACGAATTTAACATACCGACATTTCCCGCGGGGCCGCGAATTGCGTCGTCCCGCACATTGTCTATTGCGATAATGACGGTATTTTTTCTGATATTATGTTCGTGTGGGTTATTACTGTGGGTTCAGCGTTCTGTCCATGTTCACCCATTTTTAGTATCGATTAACGGTATCACAGGCAACTGGGAAATCATCGGACACCAGCATGGCGCAATGCGCGAAATGTCCACGACCCAAACACTGCAAGAATCTGTGATTGGAAAATTTATTCGTAACTGGTTTTGGATTGCAGATAATACAGATTTAAACACCGCGCGTTGGAACAAATGCGACCGCGCGGCCGATTGCACCCCTGAAAACAAGACCGGCGTTGAAACGGGTGCGTGTGGTATATATTGCCTGACGGGTGACGATATGTTTTCGCGTTTTAATTCGACTGTCAAACCTGAATATCAGGCGCGCATACTGGATGGCGAAACATGGCGCGTTGATATGTCATCTGTCCAGATGTTACCAATTGGCGAAGTCTTACCGAACGGTGGAGCGTGGCAAATTCGTGCAAAAATTATTTCGAACAAATCTGCACCAATTGAAATATTGGCATATGCGACGGTTGGACGTAACACAGACGCATATCCACAAACATTGGGGTACTATGTGGCGGACTTTAACGCATATCGGATGAACTGATGAAAAAGTTGATAATGTTTTTATCGGGTTTGTTGTTAATGGTACTGATGTGCGGTGCCCTGGTCTTGACGGGTGTTATTTATGACACAGGCGCAAAAACAACCATCAACACATATTTTT
>JAEDOP010000121.1 GCA_016301865.1 Alphaproteobacteria bacterium | reverse complement strand
TCAAATCATTCGGCAATTCAAAATCAAAATCAGATAATGTCAACATGGTTTTACTTCTTAAACTCTAGCCCCTGGTCAATATAGTTTTCGGCGCGTTCTTCCCAATCGGGCTCAACACGTACAAACAGGTGCAGGCGCGCATTTACACCCCACTGGTCCTGGATATCATGACGGGCGGCCGTGCCGATGCGTTTTAATTGTTCCCCGCCCTTGCCCACTACTATTTTTTTATGCGCATCGCTGCGAACCGCAATCTTTTGATGAATGTCCAACACACCGTCGTCCGCGACATCCACACGTTCGGTTACAACGTTGATATGGTATGGCAATTCCTGGTGAATATATTTGTAAATCTTTTCACGTGTTAATTCCGATAAATACAGTTCATCGGGTACATCGGGCGCGTCAGTGGCATCAAACAAATATGGGGATTGGGGCATTACATCCGCCAATGCCGTCAGCATCTGTTCAATACCGTCGTTTTTCAGTGCAGAAATCATAAAGATTTCACGCCACGGTGCCATGGTTGATATTTCAGCCACCATGGGCAATAAATCCAGTTTTGCGATTGCGTCAACCTTGTTCAATGCGACAAAGATATTTGGTCGATTGGCAATTTTTTCCGCCAGGGCACGAATTGTTTCGGTTATCCCCTTTTGCGCATCAATCAGCAACAGTACCGCATCCGCATCAGATACCGCGTCCATAGCGGCGGCAACCATTGCACGATCCAGGCGACGCGACGGTTTGAAAACACCGGGGGTGTCGACAAAAATCAACTGTTTATCACCCACCATTTTTACGGCGCGCAGACGGGTGCGCGTGGTCTGAACCTTGTGCGAGACAATCGACACCTTGCGTCCCATGATTTGATTTAACAATGTACTTTTGCCCGCATTGGTCGGGCCAATAATGGCAACAAAGCCGGAATATGTTTTTTCTGTCATAATAAAAACCATAGCACACCAAAATCAAAAGTAAATAAAAAACCTTGCAAAACAGCGCGGTTTTGTACAGAATAGTCGCGTAGGCGGGGCAATGTAGAAAGGATATAAGATATGCAATTGACCGGACCCGAAATCCTGCGGCGGATGCAGGAAAAAGATAAACCAGATATTATTATTACGCCTTTTGATATACGATGCCTGGGCAGCAACAGTTATGATTTGCACCTGGCCGATACACTGCGCGTCTATAAACACACATTGCCGGGTGGCATGAAACCAGCAATTGAATACAAAGGGGACAAGAAATTCCACAGTATGCGCGATTGGTTCGAAGATGAAAAAACATATGAAAGATTTTGTAAATTTCCAGATATATACGACATTCGCAATCCACGATATCTGATTGACCCAACAAACCCAACACACCACAAAACAATTGATATTAAGATTCCTGAACGCGGTCTGATTTTATCGCCGGATGTTGGATACCTGGGGTCAACGGTCGAATATACGGAAACGCGCAATCTGTTCCCGTATATTGACGGAAAATCCAGTGTTGGACGTAATTTTATATTAAATCACCATACCGCGGGACGTGGGGATGACGGGTTCTGTGGCGAATGGACATTGGAAATTCGCGTTCTGTACCCAACGGTTGTTTATCCATATATGCGAATTGGCCAGATTTACTATGAACAATTCGAAGGGGAACGTATGCCATACGACAAAAACCCACACAGCCACTATAATTGCCAACGTGGACCGACCGCCGCAGCGATTATACCAATTGACACATTCTTGAAAGAAAAGCAAAAATAAAAATCCCCCTGGCGTTGTTTTATTTCTGGTGGGGACACAGGGACTGTAAATCCCCATCTGCGCCGTGGCGGCGCGATGGGCCCCATTCACTACGTAAGGTTCAAACGGCGCATACGCTTGTTTTCACCAACTGGCGTTCCGAACCCTTTTTGGGTTCTCGTCCGCGCCCCATGCAAAAATTAAACGACCGGCAAGCGGTCGTTAAATTTTTGGTGGGGACACAGGGACTGTAAATCCCCATCTGCGCCGTGGCGGCGCGATGGGC
>JAEDOP010000120.1 GCA_016301865.1 Alphaproteobacteria bacterium | reverse complement strand
ACCGAAAATATCAGATGATTATTTTTGCCGGAACGATACTGCTGGCACTGTACGTTGTGCGGTTGCTGTTGAATTATTTTATCCAGTACAAGGGGCACATCATGGGTGTACGCATTCAGGCTCAAATGCGAAGCGATCTGTTCAATCATTTGGAGAAGCTCCCCTTTTCATTTTATGACCAGCACGAAACCGGCAAAATCATGTCGCGGATGACCACCGATCTATTTGATATCACCGAATTGGCGCATCATGGGCCGGAAAACGTCATTATATCGACGATATCCATTGTGATTTCGTTTGTATATTTGACGACAATCCATTGGGGACTGGCGCTGATTGTTTTCGCATGCATACCGCTTCTGGTGCTGGTTTCACTGAAAACGCGTCGCAAAATGAACGACGCGTTCAAAAAAAGCCGTCAATCCACCGCACGGATTAACGCCGCGCTGCAAAGCAGCATTTCCGGAATCCGCGTTACAAAAGCATTCACCAATGCGGAAAAGGAATATGAAAAGTTTGAAATCGGCAACTCGGAATTCAAAGAGGCAAGCCGAGATGCCTACAAAGCGCTTGGAGAATTCAACTCCAGCACCACCTTCATTTCCGATATATTCAACGTAGTCGTATTAATTGCGGGCGGTTTGTTTTTGTACGACGGCGCGATCGATTTCGCAGATTATTCCGCATTCATCGTATCAATTAACCTCTTTTTGTCCCCGGTCAATACACTGATCCGGTTTATGGAACAATACCAAAGCGGTGTGGTCGGCTTTGAACGTTTTTTGGAAGTGATGGATCAGCAACCGGAAATGGATCCGGACGGAGCGGTGGAAGCGGACAGGTTGAACGGGCATATCGAGTTCTGCGATGTATGCAGCGGTTACGGCAGCGAAAAAGATGTACTCTCGCATATCAATCTGGATATTCCGCAGGGCTCCACATTTGCTTTGGTCGGTCCAAGCGGCGGCGGCAAAACCACCATTTGTCACCTGATTCCGCATTTCTACGATATTCGATCGGGCGAAATACGGATTGACGGGCAAAACATCAACGATATAACCCTCAATTCCCTGCGTCGAAACATCGGAATCGTGCAACAGGACATTTATCTGTTCAACGCCAGCATTCGGGAAAATATTTTATACGGTCGTTTGGATGCAACGGAAGAAGAGGTGGTGGAAGCGGCCAAACGCGCAAATATTCATGACACGATTATGGAAATGGAAAACGGATATGACACGGTGATCGGTGAACGTGGCGTACGCCTTTCCGGTGGACAGAAGCAACGTCTTTGCATTGCGCGGGTGTTTCTGAAAAATCCGCCGATTTTGATCCTGGACGAAGCAACCAGCGCGCTGGACAATACCACCGAAATTCAAATCCAACAAGCATTGGACGAGTTATGCAAAGGACGGACCACGCTGGTTGTCGCGCATCGGTTATCAACGATCAAAAACGCGGATAAGATCGCCGTAATTTCAAACGGAGAGATTAAAGAATGCGGGGATCATGCGGCTCTGCTCGCAAAAGACGGCATTTACGCACAACTCTACCGGCAGCAATTTCGCGAGGATACGTAAATACAGTCCACATACATACAGAAAGCTTTATTCAATGAAAAATCAATCTGTTGTATAAAAATCGGGGATACAGACAAAATTGTTTGTCTGTATCCCCCTTTTTGCGGTTTGAAAATTATTTCATGGAACGCTCGTAGTTTTCGATCATCTTTTTAACCATCTGACCACCAACAGAACCCGCCTGCTTCGAGGTCAAATCGCCATTGTAACCCTGCTTCAGGTTCACGCCGACTTCCGACGCCGCTTCCATCTTGAACTTATCCATCGCCTCACGCGCTTCCGGAACTACGATCTTATTACTATTACCAGACATGATTTTTTCTCCTTTTCATTTTTGTTTTTATTTTGTTTGCGTTTGCGGTAGTATTGTTTGCAGTTTTCATTTAAATATATCTGGTAATTTATGAGATATTATTTTTTTAATTGATTTCTTCCGAATGCATTATATTGCAAATACCAACGATGGAAAAAGGATAAATCGGAATCTTTCGGT
>JAEDOP010000119.1 GCA_016301865.1 Alphaproteobacteria bacterium | reverse complement strand
TACAAAATTCCATGGCAAGACGCGTTGCCGCCAATGACACAAAATACCCAGGGTATGATTCCGGTGCAGTTTTAACCACCGCTGTGATTGTTGTTGTGTCGCCGTCTGCAATAATTTTATTGCCAATGATACGGCCAGATGTCTTTAATACGCGCAATACATTTGCAGGTATCAGAAAATCGCCGTCTGTATTCTTGGTCAGTTCCATATTCTGGGTTGCAAAACGCCATGGATGGGCCGCAATAACAGAATCCATAACCGGTTCAAACAGTGTGCGCGCAAGTTTGGCGGGCGCACTGTCATCAGTTAATGACTGAATTGGATTTTCGCCCATTTTTAATAATGCCATGGAACATAAATCTATTTTAGTAAGCATTTTTTGCCACCTTGGGTTAAAAAATAATTTTGGGCCGACAAAATTTTGCCGACCCAGGAAAGGAATAAAAAAAAGAAATATTTATTATGCCAATGCAACGGTTGTTAAATTCAAATCTGTGATATTAATTTTCTTAATCGCCGTGTTATCTGATGCGTTGATAATGATAATATCACCGATATTCATCAATGTTTTTACATTGTTGAAATATCCATTGGCAGTAATCGTCGCCAATGTTTCAGACGCACTGCTGTAATGCCACAATGTAAATCCATTTGCATACGCGATGACAGATAAATTTTTGTTCTGAAAAGCCATATGTGTTTTCCTTTGGTTTAGGGTTGAATTTTAAATTGTGTTATTCGGCATCTGAACATTTAACGCGAACAATCCCGTCGCCATCAATCAAGACTGCGCCTTGGGACATGCTGTTGCTGATAAAGTGCGCAGCACGTTCGCCATGCCATGAAATATCTGTTTTTACTTCCTGGCCACAGGCATGACCAATGCTGGATGCGTGATAAATAAAGCAATCACGGTTTGTGTCTGTACCCGGCAGACCGTTATACAGAACCCATGTAATCCCCAGCCATTTTCGTGCAACACCACCGTTTAACAGTGGCAACGCATCGCCAACATAATCCGCCGATACGAATTCATCCATCGACAACAGTTCATTCCACTGACGTACGCCAACAACCGCAAAGCGACGACCATCATCGGGCACATCGTTTGTATTCAGCACTTCGACCGCAGATAAAATCAAATCTTTGGTCAGGCCAGTTGAATAATCACCAACATTTGCAGTTGCATTATTCATGGCAGATACAATCAATTCATCGGTCTTGCGCCCCAGTGCATATGCACCAGCCGATGCAACAACACGACGTTCATCAATATTGACCTTTAATTCATCCAATGCATCAACCCAATCGCCTGCATAATAATCAGACAACATACATTCAACCGGTTCATGGTTCAGATTCATCACAGGCACAATGCCATGACGCGATTTTGTGCTGGCTGTGCCACGGCCAACCTTTTGGAATGTGGTGGATGCGCCGATAACACCCGATTTGCTGCGAACCGTGGAACGCAATTTTGTGCCCATCTGTTGATATGCCAAATGAACATCGGCTTCGAATTGTTTCACAAATACATTATCTATTGAAACAGACATGTAATAATCCTTTGGTATAAAAAAATTAAACAAAGATGTCATAACAGACACCCAATCAATTTTTGTGTTTTTGGTTATGCATAAAATGCGCCATCCGACAAAAAACTTTTGGGTCCGCATATACGGATTGTCCATAAAAAAATCAGTCAGACTGGTATAACATCTGACTGATATTTTCATTAAAAAACCCCGCATACGCGGGGTAAGTTAGTTAAGAATTATTTTTTCTTGCAAACTTTTTTTGCACATGCCTTTTTGGCGCATGGTTTTTTGGCGCATGTTGTTTTTGCACATGGTTTTGCCGCTACTTTTTTTGCAGGGGCTTTCTTTGCAACTGGTTTTGCTGCTACTTTCTTTGCAGGTGCTTTCTTTGCAACTGGTTTTGCCGCTACTTTCTTTGCAGGTGCTTTCTTTGCAACTGGTTTTGCCGCTACTTTCTTTGCAGGTGCTTTCTTTGCAACTGGTTTTGCCGCTACTTTCTTTGCAGGTGCTTTCTTTGCAACTGGTTTTGCCGCTACTTTCTTTG
>JAEDOP010000015.1 GCA_016301865.1 Alphaproteobacteria bacterium | reverse complement strand
CCTATCCCCGCCTTCGCGGGGATGACAAAGGTTCTTAATTTCCTCAAAATAAATACTCAACTAAACTTTTATTTATCTAGGTAAATGCGGAATAAAAAATCCCGCCGTGGGGGCGGAAAATTTGTTGCTTTCGTTTTAACGCAAACCCTTGGCGCGACAGCAGGCGGATGCCGCAGCCTTCCAGTCTGAGAATTGTTTTGATGGGTTGCGCAAATCGCGCCATGGTTGCCAACCACTGCAACGCTTTTTCGTGCCAGTGCCACTGCATTTAGCATAGCGGCGCAAGGAACAGGTTTGATTAGAAACACGTCCCGTGTCGGTTGTGCACTTTACAACCACGTTTTGGTTTTTTGCATCGTTTTGTCCCAGTTCCTTGGACGATATAACCTGGTACGCGTTGGCGGCGCATGCGGTTGTTAAAACAACAATTAATGACAGCAATATTCTTTTCATCATTCATCCCCCGTATGCATCTATTATACGAATTTAGCACATAAAATACAACAGGAATAAATTATTGGATAATTGGATCTGTGGTTGGATAATGACAACTGTTTTCGCGTGTCAATTTTACGCGGTTCATCCAGCCGGTTAAAAATACATCCTGGCCCGGTTTTGATGCGCATTTTATGAAATATTGTTGCATGGCGTCCAGATAGTCGTTATGCAGGTCGCCGTTATAGTTTTCCGTCGCCATTACAATTTCGCTGTCTATGCTATTGCGTTCGGGTATGCCCAGGACGCGGCACAGGTTATGTATGGCGGTAACCGGGCCCGACGCCAAGCCGAATGTGAATACATCACTGCGAATATAGTCGGGTAATTTATCAATGCCGTATTGGGCATAGTATTTTTGGTGGGCAATGTTTTCGGCATCGGCGCGGGTGATGTTGCGGACGTCGATTCCAGGATTGTTGTTTTGTGATATGCCATAGCATGTATAGCCGCCGGAATCGTTCGGGTGATTGCCACAGCCACCTTCGGCGCGGAATGTTGTTATCATTGTTTTTTCAAATGCCGGATCGGATTGGCGGTATTGTCCACTGGTCAGGATTGTGTTTGAAAACACGTTGCTGCGCTGTGGTGGGGTGCATGGGCCGTCGTGGATGTGTGGGCTGGCAATAACTGGTTGCCCGTTTGTGGCGGTGCCAACGCGCGTGGCCGTTGTATATGGTTTAGATAGTTGGGGACGATCGCCGATTGCGATGGTGGCGTCAACTGCGCCCGGTGTTTGGGGACAACGTGTTGCGTCCAATGGGTATTTTGCACAATATTGTGTGTTGGTCATGGTTGAAATATCGTTTTGACGTATGGATTCTGCATGGCGCAACATATATTTTTCTTCGGATTCGATGACGATTGGTTGGTATGCACTGCGCCCGGCAAATGGTTTGTATCCGGCGGCGGCACTGTCGCGACGTTCGACAAATGATGCGTCCATGGATGTTGTTGGAAATGATGTGGGGCGTAAAAAAGATTGTGCCGCGTGGGCATTAGACATTATGAATAAAACGATAAAGAATATTTGCGCCCTATTCATTTGTTGTCCATGGTTTGTCATTCATTATCAGATAATATAATTCTGGATTGTCCGAGCCTGGATTTCGCAACACAGGACGCACGACAAATATATCTATGTTGCACGGGGCGGCGGTGTCGTCTTGGTATTCGGTTAAATCCTGGTGAAATTTGGCGGCAAAGTCCATTGCCTGTAAATATGCTGCGTCATCGTCGGCCGCGCTGACCGAGTCGCCCGCCCACATCAGCCACATGCCATGATTTACAACGTTTTCCTGGCCCTGTAAATCATCTGCGGATAATAATAACAGGGGTGCAAAGTCAACACCACTGGTGAAATCGCCGGTGCTGGTTTCGGTCCAGTCGTACATGTCGCCGGCGAATTTAATCGCGCCGTACAACAGGCCACCAGTTGCCTGGATTTTGCCCAGTGTGCCAATGTTTTTCATTGTTGAATTGAACAACCAATCACGAACACGGGCGGATATTTTGCCACTGCGTCCCATTTTGGCGGCGCGAGTGATTAATTTGTTGCCAGATACGGCGGCCTTGCTTGCGCGTACTGTGCGCGCAATTATGTTGCCACGCTGGGCGGTGCGGATTGCACGCAGACCGCGCAGGCTGTGTCGATATGTGTTTAGTTCCGAAAATGTTTTGGTCGCATCGCGATATTTTTTTACGTCATCCGCCGATTCCAGTGTTTTTATTGTATCATTTAATTTATCCAGTTCGCGGGTTTTGTCGGCGATTTTTGCGGCGTCGGCAACCGTATCCAGTGCCTTGATTTCATCAGTTAATTTTGCCGCGTCGCGTGTGGCGCGTATGTATTTTACAACGTCGTCTGATTTTTCTAATGTTTTGATTGTTGTGCCCAGGCCCTTTAATGCGCGGGATGCGCGGGCGGATTTTGTCGCACCTGATATTACCAGGCCGCCCCCCATTGTCGCAACCGTTATAACGACATCCAGTGCCATTTCGGCATATGAAATCCATTGCAGATTTACATCGCCCGCGACATAGTAATCGTTGGTATCATCGTCAATATTAACGGTGTGTTCACGCATAACTGTGTTTATGGTGGTTGTGTCGCGGGATACGGCACTGCGGTCGGTGCATGTGCCGCCATTGCCCGACGGGAATAATTTATCGATATTGTTTTTTATATAGTTCAGTGAAATTGTGTTGTTTTTGTTTGGACCAACAAATTCATCCAATGCACCATGTTCGGTTACCATAATGGCGTACCAGGCGGGATCTGTGTTTGTCCATATAGCATCATCATCGCGTGCGCCGATGCGTGGACTGTCCCCACCGGACGGCAGGTCGCGTTTGTCCCCCAGCATAATGCGTTGTTTTAATATCTTGGGCTGGGTTTCATAGTTAATGACAATTTCACGTCCCCCGGGGAATGTATATTGGATGGGGGTGAATTTGATTGTTTCGTCATCGGCGACGCCCGCGATTTCTGGACACGCCAGTACAGTATTTAGCACATCAGGTAATGCAAATGTTTGATAAATCCAGGTTTGAATATCGGTTTCGTGTGCGGTTTCAAGGGCCGTATTCGCGGTTTGCGCCAATGCGTCGGCAAATGCACGCGACGCACATTCGGTGGCCGGCGCGTCATCTGCCCACGCAGGGGATAAAAACATCAAAAAAAGTAATGGGTACACTTTGTACATTATTTGTTTGGTGTTCCGCATTGCTTTTCATATGCGCGGATTGCGGATTGTAATTTGTTGATTGTTGTGGTGTATGGGTCGGATGAAGCATCATCGGTCGCCAATTGCCATTTCCAGCAAAAGTTTTTTGTGTCTGGAATTAGAATTACATTGTCGTGCGGTGGTTTATTGTTGTTGCACCAGCGTTCTGTGCATCCTGCGGTCCAGGCATCTTGTTGCCATAAACCGTCCCACCATCCCAGTTTTGTCTGCGAGCCCCCTTGCAAGCATTGACGAACACCGGCATAGGGTTGTCCGTTTTCATTTGTTGAGTCACAGAACATATAATCGCCAATTTCTGCGAATCGTTCGCCTTTGTTAAATACTGTGTTGCAACATGTAAACGTCGGGGTGCCCTGTTCATTTGGTATTATAGGGTCGTATAAGCAGTCGTCCTCTGAGAATAACTGAGAACCTGTGATTAATCCGCCCGCAACCGCGCCAAGTGCAGCACCAATCCAGCCACCCCGGGCCCCTGCCCGTGCGCCAATAGCAACACCGCCAATGATGCCAGATATAGTGCCGTCAACGACATTTTTGCCAGTATGTTCGTGTTTGCCGGTGGTGTTTGTGTATATTCCGTATGCACCGAGTGCCCCCCCAGCAACAGCAGTCAATACATTGCCTGCTGTTAAGTTGACTTTTTTTGGAGTGGTCCCAGGGGTTGGTGTGGTCCCAGTGGTTGGAGTGGTCCCAGGGGTTGGTGTGGTCCCAGTGGTTGGTGTAGGACCAGGAGTTGGTGTGGGACCAGGAGTTGGTGTGGGACCAGGGGTTGGTGTGGGCCCAGGAGTTGGTGTGGGTCCAGGAGTTGGTGTTGGTCCAGGAGTTGGTGTAGGACCAGGGGTTGGTATAGGACCAGGAGTTGGTGTGGGCCCAGGGGTTGGTGTAGGACCAGGGGTTGGTGTGGGTCTTGGGCGTGGGGCGATTGCATAATCGGTAACACTGCGTTGTGTGCCAGGTGTTGTTGGTGTTTTTAATGTTACTGGTAATTTTTGATTGCCATGATATAGTGATACCCCATCTGCGCCAACAGTGTATTTGTATGTTCGTGTTGGTTGCGTCCAGTTTGTAGGATTGTCAATTCCGCCTTCGAATATGTCAATGCCCCCTAATGCTGAGGCGGTGGTGCCATATGCGTTGTGTGCAATAAATGCTATAGCAAAAATACACATTATTTTTTTCATTAATACGTCCCTTTGATTTTGCAATCGGCAAATTTTACGCCACGGGCGCGACAATCCTGTAATGTTTTTAAGTCGGTTTTCATGGCCAAGATAGCGGCCTGGTTTTGTTGACAATATGCGTTTTGGCGACGTTTGATTTTTTCCTGTCTTGCTAAATAGTCTTCTTGGCTTTCGATTTCGATTTCTTTGTATGCGCGGGCATCTTTGAATGGTTCATAGCCAGCGGCGGCGTTTTCCATGCGTTCGGTAAATGACAAATCTGCATAGGTTGTTGGAAATTCGGTTGTGCGAACCAGTTTTGGGGTGGTTACGCCGTTGGCCGCCTGTAAATCTTTTAATTCCTGTTTCCGATCCAGAATTTCCATTTGCCATTCTTGTAATTTAGGGCTGAGTGGGTTTTGCATTTCAAACTTTGAACCGTCATTTGTGGTGCCCATGCCGGTTGCGGTTGGGAATGCAGCGCCCGCCGATGGAGCAGCAATGGCATTCGTTTTCATGTATTGTTCAAACGCGGTGTCAATATAGCCACCACATGATGACGCATAATTGCCGTTTGGCATTTGTGATAATTGTAATATTATTGCGGGGCGAATGTCGGACAATTGCGCTGTTATGCATTTGTTGCGGTTTGCACATTCCGCCGCCACCAGGTATGATACCACATTTTGACAGTCGGACGTTTCAACAGATGGGCCGGTTGCATAGACCGCGGTTGGAAAACGCTGATTATACGGGCCGTTGGGATTCCAAAATGGGTTTGATGAATAATCCTGAACGTTTTGAATAACGCCATATTTGCTCATTACCGTGTTGGCATGGGCAAATGACGCAAAAAGCGCAGAAAATATAATAAATAAGTTGAACTTCATTCTCATATCCGGGTCCCTGTTGTGGTAATTATAACAAAAATACGTTTGTGATTAAAGACAAAATTCCACCCAGTAAAAAGAATGGTGCAAATGGGATGAATTTCTGGTTCTTGGCGCGTGCCCATATTGCGCCGGTTATGCATGCAATAATCAGTGCCAGTGCCAGACCATTTGTCCCCAGCCATAATCCCCCCACCCCAATCAGTTTTATGTCGCCCATGCCAATTGGGGGTGTTGCGTCGGGGGTGTGGCGACGAATAAAATAATCAAATGCAAATCCGATAATCGCGGACATTGCGTATCCAAATGTTGCCCCAATTACAGCATTGCGCATGTCAATTGGAAAACCAAAAAATGTAATTAATATCAGCCCAATCAGCATTAATGGAAAAAGATATGCGTCTGGGATTATGCAACGGCGAAAATCAGCAATGGAAATTAATGTCGCACAGCCGATTGCGCCCGCTAATAATAAAATAAAAAAGATGTAAAAAATCATGCTTTTCCCCCTTGCCTTTCGAATCGGATGCGTGCTATAATTGTACTATAATGTATAACAAGGGTTTTGTAAAATGAGTAAAGGTTGGGATAACGCAACGCTGAAAAAGTTAAAGGCACTGACCGGCAAGGGGTTGTCTACGTCCGAAATTGGTAAGCGTTTGGGTATGTCCAAAAATGCAATTGTGGGTAAGTTAAATCGCCTGGGGTGGAATGCCAAGGCGGGTGGTGCAACCGCTGGCGCTGAGAAAAAGGCAGAGGTAAAGAAACCGGATGATAAACCAGTGGTTGCAAAAAAAACAATGGTAAAAAAGTCAGAACCGGCCAAGAAAACGTCAGTTAAGGCAACAGTCACAAAAACTACACCAAAAGTGGCTGAGGCAAAAACAGACGCCAAGACAACTGCTAAAAATCTGGCCATGCATCAGCGTATTATTCAACATTCGTTGGAAATGGCAAATCTGAAACCGAACCAGTGTCGTTGGCCGATTGGTGACCCAGATTCAGAACATTTTCATTTTTGTGGTGAAACTGTATTCATAGGCAAACCGTATTGTTATGAACATTGCAAGCAGGCGTATCAGTTTACACCGCCAAAGAAAAAATAAAGCGTATTTGGGGAAATAAAGCAAAATGCCGAACGAGAGAGAAAATTTATATCAGCCACTGACATATGTTGACCTGGATATTGCGGGTAATGCATTCCGGGCGTTCTATGATGTTGACAGCAAATTGGTTATGGTGCTGGACTTTGTGGTTAATGATATTAAACCAAATGTTTTGCTGGTGATAAATCCAGTGGGAAATCGCAAGTGGGATGATATCCTGATGAATGACTATGCGGTGGATTTAGAAACCATTCGTCCCAAGAAAGATAATAAATACCAAAAGTTGGATATAGAATATACCGGGTTGTCAGAGTACGATAACCTGATACGCGCATATAATGCGGGAAATGATTTGTCCGGTGCGTTGGCAGAATTGGAAGCGTTTCGCAATATGGCAGCGCGACGGGCGGCCTTGGAACGTTTGGGGGCGGCGGATATTGTAGCAGAACGTGCGCGCGAGACGATTGAAAAAACAAATGAAACAATCAGTGCAAGTCAGGCGCGACTGAAAAGTTTGCGCGGCAAGTTGGCGGAGCTGCGTCGAAATGTTGGAAAAGAGCCAACCAAACAATCTGCAGCCAAAATTTTAAGAACTGAGTCACAGATTGATGCAGCAAGCGATAAAGTTGCACGTGCAAAAAAACGCTTGGTCAGTGCACAACACAGATTGGATGCGGCAACAGTGGATGCGGATATGGCGCGTGCAATTTTGACGCGTTTGGATGATGATGATGTGATTGTGGAACATTCTGTGCCGGCCACGCCAATGCCAACAGATGTGGCCAGTTTTGAACAGCCGTCTGTTCCAATGGCAACGCCGCCGCAGTTTACCGAAATTACACCATTCCAAGAACCGGAATTTGATGAACCAAAGGCAGAAGATATGGCAGATGATGAAGTAAAGCCGTTGTTTGATAAAGATCCAGAAATTCTGGACGAAGAAATTGCGTTTAAACCGATTGACTTTGATTTGCCAAGTGTGGCGGTTGCACCGTCTGTCCCAGATGTGTCGCAGTATGATGAACCCGCGCCTGTGGCGCCATTGAGTTTTGCGCCACCGGCCCAGTCGCAACCGGTTGAACCGATTGCTGCGCCAATGTTGGACAGTTTGACGTCGGTTGATTTGCCGTCGGAACAGATTGATTCTGAGTTAATGGCGACGATTGCGCCCGCCCCCGCACCCCAGGAATTTGTTTCGCCCGTGGCAGATGTTGCGCCGGTTGTGGCGGATGTAAAGCCTGTGGCGGATATATTGCCGTCGCAATCGCCCGTTGCCCCAATGCCAGAGATTTCGCCAGCCCCAATTGATACAGGAATGCGGCCTGTGTCGCCAATAACGGGTGTGGCTGCGGAAACGGCAACGCCGGTTCGTCACAAGCCAACGATGTTGTACTATGTTATGTTGATTGTGTTGATTGTGTTGTCTGTGTTTACGTTGTGGCTGTATCAGAAATCGGCAAATGATACATTGCCGGAACTGGGGGCGCAGACCAAACCGGTCGTTGAAGAAGTGGACAGACAGGATGCGCAGCCAGAAAAAGATGTTGTGGTTGATGCCCCGTCGCCATTTATTGCACAACAACAGGTTGAAATACAGGTTGCAGAACCCGTTGTCGTGCCAGAACCAGTAGTTGCAGAGCCGGTTGTGGCAGAGCCAGAGGTTGCCGATGTGGAATTAGAGCCTGTGCTTGTGACGCCGGCTGTGCCGGTTCAGATGGCGGATGAAGTTGTGCCGGCTGTGCCAGTGGAAGTAACGCCAGAGCCAATTGATGAAGTGCAAGAAGTCGTCGCAGAACCTGTGGTCGCGCCGGTGGAGTCAAAGTCCCCGTTCTTGAGTGATGAAACGGTTGTTGCGACGCCACCAAAGCCAATCGTTGATATGGTTGTTGACAAGCCGGCTTATAATGTATCACAAAATGAAAAGATGTTTGTGGCCGACCCAGAATACGAAACAGATGTTGTTGAACAAGAAGAAATAGAGACCTGTGCCAATGGGAATGCGCCAGATGCAGATGGGTGTTGCGCAGGTGAAGAATTGGTGGATATGGGGGATGGTACGTTGATGTGCTGTGCCATCGGTACGGATGAATGTTTCCCGCCGATGTTTTAAAAATAAAAATCCCGCATTGTTGCGGGATTCCTTTTATCGACCAAATGTGCGCGATTTGATTAAAAAAGGATTTTGTAATGGCACTGGTCGGTAATCAGTCATTTCTACGCATGCATTTATGCAATGTGAATGTTCTGGAAAATCATAGCCCATAATGTGGATGTGACCATGGATGTTTGCAATCGGTGGCATGTTGCCAAATTCTGGTAATGGTTCGTGGGATAGCATTATATAATTTTCCGCATCATAAATCGGGTGTTCATACACGCGATCGAACCCGCAGGATAACCACCACGTGGTCGAATGCCCGCGGTCGTGATTGCCCATTATCAGGTATTTGCGCCCACGCAAATGGCGCAACAGATTTGATACTTTGGCCTTGGTCGCGCCATACATTATGTCGCCCAGCCAATAACAAATATCTTGTTTGCCGACGGTTGCGTTATAGTTTTTTATTAGTGTGGCATTCATTTCGGCGACTGATTTGAATGGTCTGTTGCCGTTCTTGATAATAGATTCTGAATCAAAGTGCGGGTCGGAAAATACAAATTTAGCCATTGTGTGTCCCCCTGGGTTAAAGTGATTTAAAATCTTGGTTCAGGTTTTGCAAAATCTGGACGATTGCGTTCCATGATGTTTGCGGTTCAGTAAACGTGCCGGACATTGCATAATAATCGTCGGACAGTTTGTATAGGGTTTTGTCATCTGGGATTATTATTGCGTCGCGCGCGGCGGTCAGGTCGATTTTCTTGGTCGTGTGGCGCGTTTGGTATTCAATAGTATCAACCAGTAAATCGTGTGTTTGGTCCAGATCCACAAATGGGGTCAGCATTGCCACGTCATAGTAATGGCGGGAATATGATTTGTCGCAGTGCGGTTTGGCTGTGTTGGCATTGGAATGCAATGCAAATACTTTGTCCCAAAATGTTTGTTCGTATGATATGGTTGGAATTGCGCTAAACGGTCTGTCAATCGAATATGGTAACAGTGCACGACATGTTATGCACGATGGTCGATAGTGTCGGGGCATAACTTCGATACACAGGTGGCCGGGACCGAATTCGGATTGGTACAGCATGTGTAATGCAGGCGACGATGCGACGCGTTCGTTGTTTTCAGGTGATGGCCAATCGTGGTCTGTGATAATTTCAAAGCGACCATCAGCGTTTATAATTTGTGCAATCTTTTCGCGTAATTCGCCAAATGTAAAACGTTTGAAACTCTTTTTGAATTTCCCCAGTTGCTTTTGTGTGTGATCGCGTGGGATATCGGTAAAGTTAACAAGCCCCAGGTCGATGTCGCGACCAATACGTCCACCGATGTTGTATGATTTTGACAGGGTTGCGCCACCAGTAAAGATAAAATTTTCAAATATATAGTCGTCGCGAAACAGTGCGTCCAATACAACGCATTCCAGATAGTCTTGTTCGGCCAATCTGGGGTTTTTAGTTTTGTTAACGGCACGACGGACCGTCGAGGTTATTTCTTTCATAGCATAAATTATAATACACAAAGCGCGTTTGTCAATAAGATAGAATGTTTAATAAATTGACTTTGTGTGGTGGTGGGGGTATGATGTGTGTATGAGAAAAATAATTTGCTCTTTGGTGTTGTTGTGTGCCCTGCCCGGCGTGGCGATGGCGTACGTTAATCGCGATGTGGCGATATTGCGCGTTATGAACAAAGATGCCGGCAAAGTTCAAGAAATAAAAATTCCTGTTGGGGACGAAGTGCGGTTTGAAAAATTGTATATTAATGTGCGCGCGTGCAAACAGACTGACCCGTTCGAAGCCGAAGATTTCTGGGGCTTTATAGAGATTGCCGAAGTCAACAAAGGACAAATTTTTAGCAATTGGATGAGTCGTAATGAGCCAGGACAAAATCCATTGCAACATGCAGATTATGATGTGTGGATGGTTAAGTGCGAGTAAGGTTCTGATATGAAACTGAAAAATATGACGGGTTATATGCTGGGGAATCCAGCCAATGTGTACAGTGTTGGCAGCGCCTGGGCCAATGTGGATTCGCGTGTGTGGGTGTGCGCTACATTGGATAAGGCCAAACGGGTT
>JAEDOP010000118.1 GCA_016301865.1 Alphaproteobacteria bacterium | reverse complement strand
ACAAATACCAATGGTCGCGCGGGTTGCCGGCACATATGCCCCCAGGTGCGCCAACACCACAATCAATGCATTTTGGCGCAGATACGTTGATTTACCCGCCATATTCGGCCCAGTCAGCAATGCAATCGCGCGCACATTTAAATTACAATCATTTTTTACAAAGTTATCACCACGCCCACGCAGCACGGATTCAATCACAGGGTGACGACCACCGACAATATCAAACGCACAATCGTCCGTCATGACGGGACGCGTCCAGGAATATTTGTCAGCAACATGCGTTAATGCCGTCCACACATCCGCATCCGCCAATAAATCCGCCGCCGACAACAGGTCGTCTGCAATATTGCGAATCCGTTCTATGAATTGTTTTACGATTTCATCTTCGATGGCGGTGGCCTTTTCAGCGGCACTGCGCACATCGTTATCCAAATCAATCAGGCGCGATGTGGTAAATCGCATGTTGCCCGCCATCGTCTGGCGATGGATAAAGCCCGAATCCGGCGCCATCATAACATCGGCGCGGGAACTGGGAACCTCTATAAAATATCCCAGGATATTGTTGTATTTTATTTTCAGCGTGTTTATGCCGGTCTGGGTTATGTACTGTGTTTGCAGGCCGGCAATCGTTTCGCGCGCGCCATTTGACAATTCACGCATATTATCCAACGCTATATCAAAGCCAGTGCGAATCACGCCACCGTCACGGAAAAATGTCGGCAGTTCATCAGACAGTGCACGCGTTAACGTGGCACACAGTTCACCATGTGTATTCAATTCGGCAAAACGTGCGGCAAACCCCGAATCCAGGCGCGACGCCAATAACTGGGCCCGGGGCAGAACCGTTATAAAATCTGTGATATTGCGCATATCGCGTGGTGTGCCCCGCCCCGACAGTAATCGCGACAGGCAACGCCCAACATCGGGTACATTTGCCAAAATATCTTGGACCATTGCACAGACGTCTGGGTTTAACATAAAGTGTGAAATGTGCGATTGACGCATATTGATTTCATCGATATCCGCCGATAAATTACGCAGATATGCACGCAATTTGCGCGCGCCCGCCGCCGTGCGCGTTTCATCCAGCACATCAATCAGACACGCGCCACCATCGTTTATCGGGGCGTCGATTTCCAGACTGCGCCAGGTGGCAGAATCAATCAATAATTGCCGGCCAGACTTGAACGTATACGGCGCACGAAATGTGATTGATGCATCACGCTGGGTATTAAATAAATATCCCGCAAGCAAGCATATCGCACCATCTGTATTTTTTGCCGCCACACCGGCATCAACCGCACCACCAAATACACGCGACACAACCATGTCTATGTCGGCGCGATGATACAGTTTTTCATAGACCGGTGCGGCCTTGAACAATTCGCGCAGTTTAGAAATTGTTTTTTCTTCGGCGGTGTGGAATGGGAATATAACCTCGGCTGGGTTGATTCGTACCAGGTCGTCAATCGCATCCGATGTTTGTCCCACAAAAAATTCACCCGTTGAAATGTCACAGCCCGCAATATCATACGCACCGCCACCAATCGGCGAAATCGCAACCAAGAAATTAGAGTTTTTTGGCGTCAGTAAATTTTCGTCTGTCAATGTACCAGGCGTTAAAACACGCACAACACGGCGTTCAATAAACTTGTGCCCGCGGGCCTTGGCCTGGGCGGGGGTTTCCATTTGTTCGACCAGTGCAACCTTGTACCCGGCACGCACCAGGCGACCAAAATAGTTGTCCGCCGCATGCCACGGAATACCACACATCGGAATGTCGTTTCCGTTACCATCGGTGCCACGCGCAGTTAAAACCAGCCCCAGTGTCGCACTGATTGTACGGGCGTCTTCAAAGAAAGATTCATAAAAATCCCCCAAACGAAACATCAACAATGCGTCTGGATTTTCAGACTTCATATCGACATATTGTTGCATTACGGGGGTCAGTTTACCTTGGTCTGCCACGATAATATCCGTTTATTTTTGTGATTTATGCGCCCACTTTCAGGGTTTCGATTTTTAATTCTGCTTCTTTTAACAATTGTTCGCAGTACGCCTTTAATTTTATACCCTGTTCGTATGCGGCAACAGAATCAGCCAACGGCAATTCGCCCGATTCCATTTTTTTTACCAATTCCATCAGTTGTT
>JAEDOP010000117.1 GCA_016301865.1 Alphaproteobacteria bacterium | reverse complement strand
AATGTACCGTGTTCCATTTCTATGTTTTGAACGATTGTATAGTCTGGGTACACCCCCATCATAGACGTACCCCAGTTTTTGTTTCCATAAATAATCTGGGCCGAACCTGGCTGAACCGGTGATATTGCCATAACATCGGGTAATTTTCCGATAAATTCCGCATCTTGGATGGTCAGCGTCTGTCGATTCCCGGTTCTTACACCCGCGCTTTGTGCTGCGCCTGCACGAATCATAATTGTATTTGTCCCCAGTGACGAAAACTGGTCTGTGATTTCCTTTTGCACTGTTTCGCCGACTGCCACCATAATAACCACCGCCATAACACCGATGATAATCCCCAGCACCGTCAGAAACGACCGAATTTTATTTCCACTGATGGACAGCCATGATTCTTTTAAAATATCATTAATGGTCATAATTGTGCCCCATATATTTATAAATTATTATCATTTTTCGGGATTGGCCCGTCATAGTTTATTTTTCCATCACGAATATGAACCAGCCGGTCGGCATATTTTGCAATATCAAATTCGTGGGTAATCATTACAATTGTGATACCCAAATCTTTGTTCAGTTCCTTAAAGAATTGCAAGATTTCATTTCCCATTTTACTGTCCAACGCCCCCGTCGGCTCGTCTGCCAGAATTAATTTTGGTTCACCCGCCAACGCACGCGCAATCGCAACCCTTTGCTTCATCCCGCCTGACAATTGCGTTGGCAGATAAGATTCAAAATTTTCTAACCCCACGCGTCTCAGCATTTCGCGCGCCCGACGCACGCGTTCGTCCATTGGCAATCCGCGGTACATCAATGGCAACATCACATTGTCCAGCACACTGCGTTTTGGCAATATGTTCATTGCGTACGGTCGCCAATTCGTCCGGTGTTAACCCTGTCACATCACGCCCATATAATTCATAGACCCCCGATGACGGTGTATCCAACGCGCCAATTATATTCATGCATGTTGATTTGCCCGACCCCGACGGACCCATAATTGCGACAAATTCGCCACTTTTAACTGTAAAGTTTATATCGAACAAAACCTGCTGTTCGCCCCCCAGTTCCAGCGGGAAACTTTTATTAATATTTTTCAGCGAAATAATCGCATCCTGTGCGGATTTTTTTCTCATATTCTCTCTCGCTTGCGGTTCTATATGTGTGTTATAACAAACATGCCAGTGTTGCACTGGTGTTTTTCAGCATAAACCACCCAATACGATAGTCGGTCACATACACTGTTAACATAAACAAAGCCAGCACCCCAATCACCAACAAAACATTTCCACGTTTTCCACGCATACAGTACAACGATATATTGTAAAACAAGAACAACACGTAAATATCGACCAGCATACTAATAACCCAAATTGATGTGCAGTTAAACGCCATTGCATTCAACACCAATATCACAGGGTAAATAAAGAATACCGATGCCAACCCCTTAATCGCAATTTCCCAGTCGCGTTCACCGCCTGTAATTTCTGATACCAGCATCATCAGCCCGCCCATCACAAACAGCAATGCCACCGCCAAGACTGGCACGATAATAATCGCCGTAAATATTGCGCCAATTGTAATTGTTGCGCCCCCCAACAGACGGATTAACAAAACCAAACATCCCCCCAACAGTCCATACAGAAACGCTTTTAACATCGCTTCTTCCATATTGCCGTCGGCAACAATTTTCGTGAAATAGCGTTTTGGATTAACGATTAAATTACGAATATGTTTAAACGCGTTTTTAAATTTCTTTTTCATGTTTACGCCCCCATTTGATTATTTATATTTTTGCTTTATAATTACAAAAAATCAACGGAAAAAAACAATGTTAAAGATAACCATAGCAGGCCGCCCAAACACGGGCAAATCGACACTTTTTAATGCGTTAACTGGAACGCGTGATGCGCTGGTACACGACCGTCCGGGTGTTACGCGTGACACAATTTCGGGCGTCTTTCGCGACCGTCCATACACGCTGTATGACACGGCGGGCCTGGAACGCGCGAATTCTGGTATTGCGCTGGATTCGACCAACATGGCGATTGATGCGGTGGCAACATCAGACGCGGTTTTGTTTGTGGTTGATGGTCGCGTGGGGCTGACTAACGAAGATTTGGATTGGGCCAAACTGGTGCGTCGCAAAACGCGTGCGCCG
>JAEDOP010000014.1 GCA_016301865.1 Alphaproteobacteria bacterium | reverse complement strand
ACCGGTGTTTTTATTTCGCCAACAACGCGTCCGCCACGACCAATAACGACGGTTTCTGCGGTGATGTTGCCGATAACTTCACCGTGTATTTGTACGGTGTGGTCTGTTTTGATGTCGCCTGTTAACTTACACCCCGCGCCAATAACAGTTGGCGACTGCTTTTCACTTGAATTTGTAAATGCCAGCATTCTATTCTTCCTTTATAAATTTCGTCGGGTCAAACGGTGCGCCTTTGTACCGAATTTCATAGTGCAGGTGTGGTCCCGTTGAACGTCCCGACGAACCCGCCAATCCAATAACCGTCCCCGGCCGCACCCAATCGCCACGCGACACCAAAATCTGGGACAGATGTGCATACAATGTTGTAAATCCCAGCCCATGATCGATTTCGACCGTTGTACCATATCCAACGCGTTCACCCGCCGACACAACACGCCCCGGCGCAACCGCCATCAGTTCTGTTCCAATCTTGCCCGCAAAGTCGATTCCGCGGTGCTTTTTCGGTTTGCCTGTAAATGGGTCTTTGCGCGTACCATAGTTTGAAGTGATACGGGAATTTACCGGCTTGCCCAGGGGCAGAATTTCGTTCAAACGACGCAACCCGTTCCAACGTTCCAGACCATCTGCCAATTTCTGATATTTTTCATCCAAAGTTTTGTCAAATTCAATTGGTGTAAATGCAGAACCGACCAATGGATTGTTGTATTTATTCGCGTTTCGCAACAACATTGTCTGATTCAGTCCCAACGTTACCAGCGTGCTGTTTATTCGTTTGATATTTTTCTGTAATTCGTCGGTGTTTTCCTTGGTCAGTGCAGACACTGTATCGACGATTATATTGTCGGCATCTGCAATCTGTAACACTGTTTCAACCATTTGTGCATTGCGTCTTTTTAATTCTTCGTTTTCGGCACGTGTCAGTTCATATTCCGCCGACAATTCCGAAATTTTTGTATATTCTGGGGTAAAGTCTTCGTCGCGCAACATTTCAACAATACGCGTCCGCAAGAAATCTAATTCCCCCCATGTTTTGATACGTGAATTCATTAATTTTTCACGTTCGCCTTCTTTTAAATCTTTGGTGTTCAGAACCTTGTCATCAATGACATTCAAATCCCGCGCCAGGTTATTATATTTGGTTAAATACGTCTGCAACTCAGACATGTGGCGCGTGTGTGTGGCGCGCACTTCTTCCAGTTGTTCTGTGCGCTTTTGCAGCAATGGCCGGTGGTATACAAACACATATGTCGACCATGACGCCCACAGAATCAAACCGACCTTGCCACAGAAGCGTGTGAAACGCCAAAAGCTGCTTTGCCTATATGTATACACGTTGCCACGTGGCGTGTCCATAACCGTAAATTCACGCGGTGGAAACACACGCACAATCACGCGCCAAATGGCACGGAATGGGGATGTAATAAACGCCCACAGGGATGTAAAATATCGCGTTATAAAATTTATCATTTCTGGGATAGTTTAGACAAAGTATCCGCAATAGTCAAGCCATCGCGCAAAACAGGTTCGTAATTCATCGGCAACCCACGATGCATCACCGTCACGCCCCGCGACCCCAGCCGCCCCGATATCAGTACACGTTCCGCCACATCGCGCGCGCCAAACAGTGGCATTATTGTGATATCGCCTAACTTCTTGGCCATTTCGGCAATCACCGTGCCGACGGTCGCGGCATCTGTGATAATACAGAATGTGCCCATCGGTCGCACACGTGCGACGCAACGCGCAACCCAGGTTTTTAAATCTGCGTTATGGTGTGCATTATGTCGGGCGGGCGTGCCAGTGAAATAGGGCGGGTTGGTCACCACCAAATCAAAAGTTTGGCTTGTGCGCCACGTGGTAATGTCTGCATTGATTAAATCTATATACACACCATTCAGTTCTGCGTTCCCGCGACACGCGGTCAGCATTTCATCCGATGTATCAATCCCAGTAATTTTTGCATCATTATTATTTGCCCAAATACACAATGATACACCGCCTGTGCCAACCCCGACATCCAGCACTGTTTTTGCGTGCGTCGGTGCAAACGCCGCCAACCACACTGCGTCCGACGTCGGATTATAGCAACCACGACGCATTTTAACGCGTCCGCCCATCAGGGTAAAAATTTCTTGTTTTATATTCATCTGTATTTATAATAAAACAACAAAAACAAAAGGCAAGTATATGTTAAATGATATAATCATCGTCGAAAGTGCCATCAGCGCATTCAACAATGCCGCATTATGGATGCCTGCATTCTTGTGGTGGTCAATTTTGGCACTGCCTTTGTTCGTTGTTGTATATTGGTGCGCAGACACAATTATGACCCGAATTGGGTGGAATAAACAAAACCTGGTAAACAGTGCGTCGATGTGGGTCGCCGGCCTGACGTGTGTGTGGGCTATTTTGTTCGGTGGCAATTATGGTGTTCTGCGTGACAGTTTATCTGTATTGCCAATGATGATGGCGACAATTTTGTTTTTGACATCTTTGTTTGTGTCATCACATTTACATGAACATATTATACCACATATGAATTGGTGGCGTTGGCTGTTGATTATTGGTTTGTTAATTGTGGTTGGTGTGTCGGACACGCACGCATGGTGGGGGCCATTATTACAGATTGGCGCATTAATACTGGGGGTATTGCTGGGGCGTGTTGCGCATGGGGAAATGCGTCCATTCGGCGGTTCTGTCTTGATTATGATGATGGTCGCAGTTGCGATTTTGATGCAGCCTGAATTTTTCCGTTTTGGGCAACTGGGTAATTTGACGGTGGTGCATTTGCTGGCTATGTTGATTCTGGGGGGCGCATGCATGATGACAATTGCGGTCCAGAACATAAATCCACGCGGCAAAATCTGTCACAGTGTGTACATTAAACTAAAATGGCTGATGCGTGTTGTGTGCGCGTTGTGTGTGGCCTTGTTCATTTTGACCGAGGCTGTCCCAGTATTCATCGGCACAATGATTGCGGTATTCCTGTCTATTGCAATGTCTATGTGGCACACAGATGTTGTAAATCCTGTTCTGGGCGATAAATATTTTGCAATTGCATTGATGATGTTTGGCGCAATAACGGTTATGCCGGTAATAACGTCGATTGGTATTTTGTATTGGACGAACACGTCAGATATAAAAATTTGGGCTGAAAGCAAACGTTTGTTATAATTGGTTATATTTATTTAATAACAATTTACAGTGATATAATATATCATTCAACCCACTAGTAATTAAAAAAAGCGGGTTTTATTATGGCTATACATCCAACAGCAATTATTCATCCAGACGCAAAACTGGGCGCAGATTGCAAAATTGGCCCATATTGTATTGTGGGTGCGAACGTGGTCTTGGGCGATCGCGTTGAATTGGTATCACATGTTGTTGTCGAAGGGAAAACGTCCATCGGCGATGATTCTATTATCTATCCATTTGCCGTCGTCGGCGTAATGAGCCTGGATTTAAAGTGGCAGGACGAAGCCACCATGACCGGCGTCCGCATTGGCAAACGTTGCAAGATTCGTGAATATGCAACCATTCATTCGGGCACACCTGCGTCTGATGGAACTGTGATTGGCGATGATTGCCAGATTATGGTTAACGCGCACGTTGCACACGACTGTCGCGTTGGTAACAGTGTTGTTATGTCCAACTTGGTGCAACTTGCCGGCCATGTAGAGGTTGAAGATTTCGCAATTATAAGTGGTGGCGCAATGGTTTTGCAGTTTGCACGCATTGGCCGTAATGCATTTATTGGTGGCATGTCGGGCGTTGGTAACGATGTATTGCCATATGCCATTTATGACGGCAGTCCACGCGCCGTATACCGAACCATTAATCGTGTTGGATTAATGCGCCACGGATTTACAAACGAAGATATGCACGCCATCCACAGCGTATATTCCGCCGTGTTCAACGGGGGCGATGGCACGGTATCTGAACGCCTGGCCAAGGTACGCAAGGAAGTCAAGAATAACAAATACGCAATGGACGCAATCGACTTTATTGAGAATCGTTCAAAGCGCGGAATTGGCACATCCAAAAATGCAGAATAAAAAACAGACTGTATTTATCATCGCCGGCGAAGTCTCAGGCGACGTCCTGGGCGGTCGTATTATGTCCAATATGCCGGACACCAATTTTATCGGCATTGGTGGCGAAAATATGACGGCGGCGGGGTTGCATTCATTGTTCCCGATGTCTGATTTGGCGGTTATGGGCATTGTCGAAGTTTTGGCGCATGCCCGCACGCTGACGCGACGCATTAAACAGACGGCCGATGCGATTATTGAAAACAAACCTGATGTTGTTGTGTCAATTGATGCCCCCGGGTTTATCAAGTCTGTGATTAAGCAGATTCGAAAATCCCCCGCGGGTCAAAAACTGATTGCAGATGGTATGAAATTTCATCACGTTGTCGCCCCCCAGGTATGGGCATGGCGTCCCGGACGTGCCAAGAAATACGCCAAAACATTTGATAAGTTATATGCATTTTTTGAATTCGAAGTACCATATTTCACCAAACACGGCCTGGAAACAGTTGCCGTTGGCCACCCGATTGCGGGTGCGCTGATTGGTGCGAATAAACGCGCAAAAAAAACGACTGAAAAAATCATCACCCTTGTCCCAGGCAGCAGAATGTCCGAGGTAAAAAAACTTCTGCCACTTATGCATGATGTTGCCGATCGCCTGGCGCGGGATGGCTATGTGGGGTATAAATTTGTAATACCAACTGTTGAAACAACGGCGGAATACATCCGTAATGAAACCGCCGATTGGCGCGTTCGTCCAACACTTGTTCCGGCATCCGAACGCTATGATATTTATTCGAAAACATATATCGCAATCGCGGCCAGTGGCACCGTATCCGCAGAATTGGCCATGTTGCACGTGCCAACAATTGTGGTTTATAAAATGAATGCAATCACAACCTGGATTGGTCGTATGTTAATTCAGACACAGTGGGTGTCATTGGTTAATATATTGTTACGACGCACGGTGTATCCTGAATTTTTAGGGCCGGCCGCAACAACCGATAATATCATTGACGCGGTTCAGCAACTAACAATCCCATCAAAACGCGAACGTATGATTGCGGATTTGAAATCTGCCGATAAATTATGGTGTCCCGCTGATTGTGACGCCGCCATGTTGATTGCAGACGGCATAAAAAAATCCGCATAATCGCGGATTTGTATTTCGTTTACATAAAATTAATCGGATTTACATCAATCTTGACGCGGATATTTGCGGGTTGCTTAACCTTGCCCAGCCAGTGTGCCACCGCCGGTTGCAATGCCGCCGTCGCACCCCCTGCAACCAAGAATCGCATGCGATACCAATTTCGTATCTGATAAATCTGGGCGGCAATCGGCCCCATAATCTTTGCCCCGTTCAGTGTCGGTGCCGCCGCTGCTAAATCATTACAGTATTTCATCAGTGTGGCTTCACGTTCGCCTTCTACGATAATCGCAATCAATTGTCCATACGGTGGCATTTTTGCCGCCCGCCGCCCCGCCATGTCGCCCGCCATAAATTCGTCGCGCGCACCTGAACAAATCGCGGTTAAAACTGGATGGTCGGGCTGGTACGTTTGCATTAAAACACGTCCCGGTGTTGAACCGCGTCCTGCGCGTCCCGCAACCTGGAATAATTGTTGAAATGTATGTTCCGCGGCACGAAAATCTGTCCCAAACAGTCCCATATCCGCATCTACAACCCCCACCAGTGTCAGGTTGGGGAAATGATGCCCCTTGGCCAGTATTTGCGTGCCAATAACAATATCGATTTCCCCATTTTCCATTTTATGCACCAATCGTTCCAATGCCTGGCGCGATGTAATAATGTCGCTGGATACCAACGCCGTCCGTGCATTTGGGAATCGTGCGTTAACTTCTTCTTGAATCTTTTCCAATCCAACCCCGCGCATCGAAACATCTGTGCCACATTCTGGGCACGCCTTGGTCAATGGTGCGGTCCGGCCGCACATGTGACACAATAATTTGCCAACGCGTTTATGATATGTCATTCCGACGCTGCAATCTGGACATGTCGCCGTCCATCCGCACTTTTTACATTGCACAATTGGCGCAAATCCACGCCGGTTTATAAACAGCATTACCTGTTGCCCAGTGGCCAGTGTTTTTGATATTGCATCGCACATTGGCGTGGATAAAAATCCGGTTTGTTCGGCGTCGTTCGCGGTGTATGGTGTCGGACGATTTTCGCGTAAATCAATTGTTGTTATTGTGGGCATCTGCGCACCACCAAATCGTGATGTTAATTTCAGACGCGTATACTTGCCAACGTTTACGTTTTCGATTGTTTCGGCTGCGGGTGTTGCACTGGCCAGTACAACGGGAAATCCAGCAATTTTTGCGCGCAGTATGGCCATGTCGCGCGCATGATAGTTTCCCATGTCTTCCTGTTTATACGACGTGTCATGTTCTTCGTCAATAACAATCAGGCCTAAATCGCCCCACGGTAAAAACAGTGCACTGCGCGTCCCCACCACCATTTTAATTTTACCACTTAAAACACCGTGCCAAATATCGCGTCGTCGCGCCGCAGTCAGATTACTGTGCCAGACAACAGGTGGTGCGCCAAATCGTGATTCAAATCGCGACATAAACTGCGCGGTCAGTGCAATTTCCGGCATCATCAGCAATACCGATTTACCTTTTTTATACGCACGCCACGCGGCGTCAAAATATACCTGGGTTTTGCCACTGCCCGTGATTCCATCCAACAGGTGTACTGAAAAAACGCCATTGTCGATTGCGCGTCCAATTACATCGGCGGCATTTTGCTGTTCGCTATTTAATACAATATCCCCAGAATCTTGATAAATACGGGGTTCGTATTGTTTTGTCTTTACTTGTTCCCCGGCGGGTATCAACGTGCCGTTTTTTATCATGGTTCGAACAACGGCTGCGGATACATGTGCGATGTTTTGAATATCAGACACGGTCATTGGGTCGTTATCGTTCGACGAAAATGCGTCCATTACCGCCAATCTGTTTTGTGTCATACGTGTATCGCTGTCAAAGTTAAAAGAATACAATGCCTCCATCCGTGGGGGCAAAAATGCATCTGGTATATTGATAATCAACCGTAACACCATTCCAGCCGGAATCAGCGTCCAGTCGGCCATCCGCTTAATCCACTGTAAATCAGTTATATTCAATTTTGCGTCATGAACAGCGGACACGTCGCGAATTTTTTCATCTGGCAAATTACTGTCGCCTATGCCCCACACAACACCGACGCATGGCCGGTTCATAACACGCACAGACACAAATGTGCCAATATCCGCCGGCGCGGTTAAACGATAATCGTATCCGCCATTCGGAATATTAGATATTAAAACCTTTACAACCGTGCCTGAATTAAACATATTCATAAAGTAGTTGTTTTTTTCTTTTTTTTCAATACCATTTATGGCATAATTTTGACAAGGGCTTGTAAAGTGTTGTGGCGTTTATATTTTGAGGTTTATGATTTTCTGGTGCATTTTATTCCAGTGCGCAAATGGCGCGATAACATACGACGCAAAGAACTGTACGATTATCGTAAAAAAATCCGCGCCCTCAGGGCGGCTTTGCCACGCAATGAATTCCGGCATGTTCGCGTGATTAAGGGTGGGTGGAATATTGGTTTTATTGTGAACAATAAATATGTTTGCAAAATCCGCAAATATTATGACAAGGATATTCCCATTGAAAAAATCATGCGGGAAAAGCGTATAACAGACGCCTTTGGGCCAATTGTTCCAATTTGTATTCCAAAAATTGATATTATTGAATCCTGTGGATATACCTTTTACAAATATAATTTTGTCCCAGGCAAGAATCTAAATCGTATGTCCCTGCGCACAATTACCAAGAATGGGTGGCGTTTGGGTCATCAATTGGCTGAATTTATTAATGCAATGCATAATGCCGACCCATCCGAATTAGCTGATTTGAAAAACGGTGATGGCGACGGCTGGAATCACAACGACATCTGTAACAACATTATAGTAGACCCACGTACAATGAACATTGTTGGTTTAATTGATTGGGAATATTCGGGCTGGGGCATGCTGGAAACGGAATTTCATAACTGTACGGCTTTTTCCAAAAAAATGCAAGAATCTGGTATTGGCACTGCAATACAGTTGGAATACCACGTTATGCAGAAACAAAAATCGAAAAGAAAATAATATTTTTTGTTGACAAATGATTTATTTTGGGTATATTTGCACTGGTAAAACAAACCAGGGGGCAAATATGCAGAACAAATCACGTATGGATAAAAACGGCGAAACAATGGCGGATCGCGCGTTAAAGAAATATATCGAATGGATATCAGAAGAGTTTTATAATGAATTCGGTCTGGGCAAACACGACACTAATTTGCAAACTATCGAAGCCAAGAAATTGGCATGGCAAACGTTACACCCATGGAACGAAGACAAAGAAAAATTCATCATCAATCAAACTAAGTTATATATTCGTCTGTTGGATTCACATGATTCCAATTCGACGAACCTGCAATTTATCAAGGCACTTGTAAATCGTATCGCGTCATATCTGTCGGAATATTGCCAGAACGGTCCAAATCGTTCTAAAAATCGTGCGCAAAAAATACTAAAAGATGCCCTGTATGAAAATAATTCATACATCCGTGGCCTGGAATTGTACCAGGCGGAACGTCGTCAGAACGCGCAATCACGAACCCCAAAAACGGTCGCTGATCGTAAAAAGCGCGAACACATAGCCGCCCAACAGAAAAAACGCGACATGGAACGCCAGGTTCAAATCATGTTTGTTGAGGTTGCAGCCTATCGCAAGAAATAAAAAATCCCCCACCTGGGGGATTTTTTTATCCGTGTATTATATTTGAATTTTTGGATATAATTTTTTTACATTGTCCACCAATGTTGTTTCCAATTCATCCATTGATATGCCATGAATCTGGGCCAAAACACGCGCCGTCTCGACTACCATCGCAGGTTCGCAAACTTTACCGCGATATGGCACGGGCGCGCAGTATGGCGCATCCGTTTCAATAACAATTCGGTCGATTGGAATTTTTGAAAAAGTTTCGCGAATTTCATCAGCGTTTTTGAATGTTAAAATTCCACTGGCGGAAAACATAAAACCACGGTCCAGCATCTTTTTCGCCAAATTCCACGAACTGGTAAAACAGTGCATAACGCCGCCCACATCGCCTGTTAAAATTGTGGCTGTGTCTTCTTCGGCTTCGCGCGTATGTATCGCCACGGGCAGGGCGTATTTTTTTGCAATTTCCAACTGCTGTTCAAATAATGTGATTTGTTGATTGCGATTGTCCGAATTATAGTGATAGTCCAATCCGATTTCACCAACGCCAACAACACGCGCATGGGTCATAACAGAATCCGTCAGGTATTTTGTTGCGTCCACATCTGCGTATTCTGGATGTATTCCAATGGTGCAAAATATATTATCGTGCGTTTCAGCCAGTTTTAATGCCGCCGGAATATCGGCTGGGTCTGCGGTGGGGCAAATCATCACACCAACACCATTGTTCACTGCGCGTGCAATAACGCCATCTGTACCGTCCACATATTTATCCGTCAGATGACAATGTGTATCTATAAACATTTTTTAATCTCCATTATTATTTTAAATATCGCAATTTCTGGTTCCAGATATACGTTCTTGACATCTGCGATTGCACGTGTAGCCACCGGATATAGTTCGGCCAATCCAAAGTATGCAATTGCATCCAACAAAATTCCATGCAATTCCGGATATGGCGCAATTTTTCGTGATATTGTCATAATATCTGAACTGGTCGTGCGTTTGTCGCCCAGTTTTTCAATCAGTTCCGCATAGATTGCATCCCCACCTGATTTTTTCAGGTTTGCAATCTTGCCAAAACTGCCGTTGCTCAGTTTCAGTATTTCTGTGCTGATTTCATCGTCTGGAATAAACTTTGCGCACAATTCGCGCAACTGTGAAATGGTCAGTGGTCGCATCTTTTCAACACGTGCACGCGAACGCACCGTTGGCAACACATTTGCCAATTGATGCACCACCAATAAAAACAGTGTCTTGGCCGGTGGCTCTTCCAGTAATTTTAATATCGCATTTGATGCAGCAGTATTTAACTGGTCGACCGAGTCAATCAAAATCACGCGCCAATCCCCCGACATAGACGACATCTGCATCTTGTCAATCATTGCGCGCACTGTATATACTGAAATCACCTTGCCGTCTGGTTTGGGTTTGCCGTCTTTGTCGATATTTCGGTCGATATCCACGATAAAGAAATCCCCAACATTCCCATAAACCATTTTTGCGATTTTGTATGCCAATGTTGCCTTGCCAATACCCATCGGGCCGGTCAACATCCACACCGGATGAATTGGATGTGTGTCGCGTTGTTCCCACGCGTTCATAAAACTGCGCAGTGTATCCGCATGCCCGACCAAGTGTTCGTTATCCATCGGATGTGGAAAGTTATATTCATTTACCGATTTTTTTCGTGGTGCCATATCTTATTCCCATCCAAATATTACCTTGATATTTTTGAACGCGCGCCCCAAGAATTGTGTCTTGTTGACTTTGTCTTTTGCAACCAGTGGCGCACTGGCCACAACGCGCCCATTTTGTTCGGCAATCAGTTGGCCAATTTCATCGCCCGCCTGTATTGGGGCGGCCACTGGCTCGTTAAAACGCGCCAGGACGCGAACATTCTTAATCCCGACTTCTTTATCTACTGTTATTGCAAACGGTTTTGCTACGGTTGCCTCTACCGTTTTTTTACGGCCGTACCAAACTGGAATTTCTGTGACTATGTCACCGGGTTGATAGAATACTTTGCTGACCGTATTCGCAAATCCAAATTCCAATAACTTTTTCATTTCGCCCGCCAATGCATCG
>JAEDOP010000116.1 GCA_016301865.1 Alphaproteobacteria bacterium | reverse complement strand
GGCGAGAGTGAAGCCGCCAAAAAAAGTTCGCGTGCGTCGGGACTTAGTTTTTCAGAATGGTTGAATAGTAGCGCGGGCGAAGAAGAAGGATTGGACGCGGATGCGGATATTGGCGATGGGCTGTATAGTATGGCGGCGGAATATTGTGCCGCAGAATTAGAGGCCTGTGGTAACAAGGCGGAAATGGAAGAAATGTTGTATTCGCGCCAGATTGTTGCCGATTGCAAGTCGTTTAATTCGTATCTGGCGGAGCAAAAGACCAATGCGCAATCAAATAAACGTACGGCCGAGGCCGCAGTTCGTCAGGCGCGATTGGCGATGCTGGATACAACAAATAAATATAATCGTGGTGAATGTTTGTTGGCGTATCGTTCGTGTATCGCGGACAAGGGTGGATGTGGTGCGAATTTTGAAAACTGTCTGGATGCAGATTTGTTGGGACGCCGTGCGAATGCGTGTGAAAATGTTCTGGATCAATGTATGGCGGTCAAGGATTATGTATTACAGGATTGGGAGGCAGAATCCGAAGCCATTTTAGTTGATGCGGCAAAATATGCCGACAAATATCGTCGTCAGACATGTCTGGCCCAGATTCAGGTGTGTCTGGAAGATGGGTGCTCAACATCAACAAATTCGGCATGTTTGACCGATGTTAATGTCGCGGCGGGTGTTTGTCCGATTATTGATGAATGCGATTCTATGATTCCAGGGTTAAAGTCGGTCGTTAATGACAAGTTGGGGTATCTGCGGACGCAATTCTGTCAAAATGATGTTGATGCGTGTTTGCGCGACAGATGTGGTGAAAACTTTACTGCGCCTGAATGTGTTGGGAAAAAGACATCAGAAATTGTTGCGATGTGTCCACAGAATATGTTCCCATCATGCAAGAATGAAACACAGTTTGATATCATTGTGTCGGCGGCGGTTCTGCAGATGGATTACCAGATGATGCAGGGTTGTATCAACTATTTCGGGGAACAGTTGGGTAAAACATGTGGTACGGATATGTCGTGCCTGCCGTCGGATGATACGGTTACGGGATTGACGGAAATTCCAGATGATGAAGCGGGAATGGTCGCGTTGCGTGTTCAGGTGCGTGATAATTCCAAGGCGGCGGTCGATGAATTTTTCAAGCAGTTCGAAAAGGATATTACCGTTGCGGCGTGCGCCGATGCGAAAAAACCGGCGGGGCGCAGAAGTCTGGGGGACAATGTGTTTAACACAGCCAAGCTGATTGCGGAAATTGGTGCGGAAAATCGTGCGATGCGTGAATTGGAATCTAAAATTGCGGAATTGTCGCGCCAGCAGGATTTAGAAGAAGCGGAAAAGAATTGCTATGCAACATACAAGGTAGAAACACCGGATAAGTCTGACAAGAATTACAGTTATATCCGCAGTGTTTCGTTTGAACCGTCTTTGCGTAATTGCCATGTGTGCCGTATGCAACAAGTTTGTGAAAAAGGCGGTGAATCCAAAGGGGCAGGTTTCGCAAAAGGTGCTGCGGGTGGATTGTCTGCGGGGGCTGCTGCGGGAACTATGGTAACGCCAGGTTGGGGAACAGCAATTGGCAGTGTAGTAGGAATCGTTGGCGGTGGCCTGATGGGGATGATGGCATCGGGCGAGGAAGAATTCTGTCAGGAAATCGAATCCTGTGAAGATGTGAATATGTAAGGATGAACAATCCAGGGAGAGAGTAGGTATGTTCAAAATAAGTCGTATCGTATTGGGTGTGGTTATTGGTGCATTGGCAGTTGTGCCAGGTAATGATGCGTATGCCGCAACCAAAAAGGTTAGTAAACAATCGGCAATACAAAAGGGTACATCTGTGCGAACCAAGACGGATGCGTCGGGGCTGTATGACCAGGCGTGTTATGATGCCTACTATGGCTGTATGGACCAGTTTTGTATTTCTGATAATGAATCGGGTGGCAGCTGTGCGTGCAGTGATTTAAGTGTTAAATACGACAAAGAATTTGCAGAAATTCAGGAAATTTTAACCGAGGCAGAACGAATCGCAACCGAAGAAGTGGAAAAGGTAAAATTAGGTGCCCAGGCCGATATCGTATTTACCGGTACGCGCGAATATGATGCCGATGGTAATTTGAAAAAAATTGATGAAATTGGGCAAGATTCCAAAGAAAAAAAACGCGCAGATTTAATGGCGTTGTGGGAAACAAATTATGATGAAGAAGACGAGGACAGCGCCTGGGGTTCAAGTG
>JAEDOP010000013.1 GCA_016301865.1 Alphaproteobacteria bacterium | reverse complement strand
AAACAACCTAATATTACCCCGTTGAGACAAAAAATCATCCAGCAAAAAATTCAATATATAGTAACAGAATCGGTATTTTTTATCAATATTTGGTAATTTTTGCATAAAATCCGAATCGATTTTGTGCTAAAAATAAAAAATCCTTCATACAAAAGCCCTTTTCGTATTAAACCGCCGATTCTGATTTCGCGCTGTAATATGCAGAAAATCCGCATTTTAAAAAGTAAAGCGAAAAATAAATTTTTTTTCACTTTTTCTGTATTGATAGTCTTTTATTAAAACTATATATTGTAATCAAATCAAACAAACAACCACTATATGTTGTGTTTTGTGCAAGAATGGGAGTTATCAAAATGTCAGAAACACAAAGTGAAATTAAAATTCAGATTACGCCAACGTTAACAACACGCCTGGTCGCGGTACAAAAGCGCAGCGGTGAAACCGTACCATTTGACGTAAAAAAGATTTACGATGCGATTAAAAAGGCGGTCGCCGTCACAACTGAAATTTCTGACGTAGAAGTGGTCAAAATAACCCAGGATGTATTAAAACGTCTGGACGACAAATTTGCCGACAAAACACCAACGGTGGAAAATATTCAGGATGTCGTTATTCAAACATTAATGGACAATCGTGCCTATAAAACCGCCGAAGCGTACATTATCTATCGTCAAAAGCGCACAGAAATCCGCGAATCAATGGTTGACGCGGTCGAAGTTATCGAAGGTTATGTTGGTGGTTCAAACTGGCGAATCAAAGAAAATGCAAATGTTGGCTATTCCATCGGTGGCCTGATTTTGCGTACCAGCGAACGCGTAACCGCGGAATATTGGCTAAACCTGTATCCGCGGGCGATTGCTGATGCGCACAAAACTGCGGCCATTCATATACATGACTTGGGATGGTTGACGGGATATTGTGCGGGCTGGTCACTGCGTGAATTATTGTACGAAGGTTTCAATGGCGTCCCAGGATACCTGCAATGTGAACCTGCGCGCCACATGGCAACTGCGATTTCACACATGGTGAATTTCTTGGGGACGCTGCAGAACGAATTTGCCGGTGCCCAGGCGTTTTCATCTGTTGACACATACCTGGCACCATACGTCAGAATCGATAATCTGTCATACGCAGATGTGAAAAACGCAATGCAGACATTGATATTTAACTGCGCTGTTCCATGCCGTTGGGGAACCCAGACACCGTTTATCAACTTTACATTTGACTGGACATGCCCAAATGACCTGAAAAACCAGCGTCCATTTATTGGCCGCAAACAGGCTGACTTTACATACGGCGAACTGCAAGCAGAAATGGATTTGATTAACAAGGCGTTCTTAGAGGTTATGACCGAAGGCGACGCCATGGGCCGTCCATTTACATTCCCAATTCCAACATATAATATCACGCCTGATTTTCCATGGGAACATCCAAATGTAAAACCATTGTTTGATTTGGCGGCGAAATACGGTATTCCAAACTTCCAGAATTTCTTGAATTCTGACCTGAATCCAACCGATGTTCGTTCAATGTGTTGCCGTCTGCGTTTGGACGTTCGCGAATTATTAAAGCGCGGTGGCGGTCTGTTTGGTTCGGCTGAAAAGACGGGCTCAATCGGCGTTATCACAATTAACCTGGCGCGTTTGGGCTATATCCACCGTGGCAACCGCGAAGGGTTATTCACAGAATTAAAACGTCTGTTGGATTTGGGACGCGATGCATTGGAAATCAAACGTCAGATTATTTCCAAGAACATGGAACGTGGTCTGTATCCATTCACCAGACGTTACCTGGGCAATTGGAATCATCACTTTTCAACCATTGGCGTGAACGGCGCGAACGAAATGGTTCGCAACTTTACCGGCGATCGCGAAAATATTGCGACCCCAATGGGCAAAAAATTGGTTCTGGATGTTATGGATTTCATTCGTGAAAACCTGGCCGAATTCCAGGAACAAACCGGCAACCTGTATAATTTGGAAGCGACCCCGGCCGAAGGCTGTTCATATCGCTTTGCGAAAACGGACGTCAAAAATTTCCCAGATATTATCACTGCGGGAACGCCGGACGCGCCATATTATACAAATTCGACGCAGTTGCCTGTGAACTTTACAGACGACCCATTTGTCGCCCTGGAACATCAGGAAGAATTACAGCGCAAATATACCGGCGGCACAATGTTGCACCTGTATATGGGCGAACCTGTATCATCGGGTGACGCGGCCCAGAAAATCGTGCGCACGATATTTGAAAATTACAAAGTGCCATACATGACATTGACACCAACATTTTCAATCTGTCCAAAGCACGGATATCTGCCGGGCAAACACGAATTCTGTCCAAAGTGTGACGCGGAAAACGCCGCCAACACAGACAGCAGCGAACAACAGTAAAACAAATAACGTCATAAACAAAAATCAGAAAGGGAGGATAACGATATGACAACAAATTGTAACAGAACACCATGCGAAGTTTTTTCACGTTCAATGGGCTTTATCAGACCTGTATCAAACTTTAACATTGGTAAATACTCTGAATTCTGTGAACGCAAAACATTCACCGAAGCGAACAGTTTGTCTGCCGGTGCCCGTCATTCTGATTTATTAAAACGTGCGGCTTAAATATTATGCGTGAAATACAAATCGGGGGATTGGTTTCGTTCACCACGATCGACTATCCAGGCAAACTTTCGTGTGTTTTGTTCTTGGTTGGTTGCCCGTTACGGTGTGCGTATTGTTCCAACCCCCATTTATTATCCCCGGGCGACGGTGAATATGACCCGACGCGCGTGTTTGAATGGTTGAAATCACGCGTTGGCCGATTAGAGGCCGTCGTCTTTTCCGGCGGCGAAGCATTAATGCAGGGCGACGTTGTTATTGAATACATGCGCCGTGTTCGCGAATTGGGGTTCAAAATTGGCCTGCACACAAATGGGTTCTATCCCGATACCCTGGCGCGCGCCACGGATGTGGTCGACTGGATTGGCCTGGATTTCAAGGCAACGCGTGAAAAATACCCCGATTTAACCGGTCAACATATCGCATATGATAATATGATGCGCAGTCTGAACATCTGGCAATCAACCGGCAAAGATTTCGAAGTCCGCATCACTTGTGATCCGCGTTTTATTTCAACCGATGATTTGTTGGAAATTGCAAACATATTGTCATCACGCGGGGTCAAGAATATCGCAATTCAAAAATACATCCCACATTTCGAAGATGGTGAACATAAAACCACCGCATCTCAACGCGATGTGTTTTTCACGAATCAACAATTGCGCGATAAAATTAATTCCATGTTTCCATCCGTCACCTGGCGGGAATAGGGGATTATTCTGTCCAATAACAATCAGACGTAAACTGGTATGTGCCACTTGTGTCGGCAATAAAATGGACGATTTGAACAATGTCTCAGAACATACAAGCCGTCTGGAATCAAAATGTCCATATTCATCACGCAATTTCTTTGCCAACACAGAATCTGCTTTGATAATCACCATTATCAGTGGTTATGGTATTACAGGATAATTCCCAATACTTTTTTTGTTCAGGTTGTATCAAAGTTTTGCCCCCAAGAACATGGATACACGAAAGACAAAGCTTTGCATGGTGTAGAAACCACAGGTGCTTGCGCAATTCAAGGAACAATGAGTCGCAGATTCATAATTGAGCATATACCCCCACGGAGAAGCGACAGCGTGCGGTTCTGTCATTTTGCAATAACAAAACAAACCACCTTCTTCTGTTATTGCGCTTTGGTCTTCTGCCACCAGCGCAGCGGTCCAGCCGGGACTTAAATTTTTTGGTTTTACATTACTGCATGCTGCAATACCTGAAACTGTTCCATACGGAAATACCGCCTGCCACGTTCGACCTGATGCATTATACGTACGACTTTCCCCACTAACCCCACGTAAAACCCACAATTTATTTATATCTGCCACCCCCATATATCTTGGTTTTATAACCACATCAGATGCATAATAATACATAAATTTCGCACCGGTTTTACTGAATGCACCATTATATGAATCACCAACCCAAATTTCTATACCACTTATTGCCATTCCTGATGGCGGCGTGCAATACTCTGTGTTTAATAATACCGGTGTGAACTCCGACCCATATGTTGCAACCTGGTTTTCTGGCAATTTGTTTTTGACTGTGCCTTTACCACAACTATATGACACGGTCCAGTTTTCCCCGACGCATGTTTCTGCCATCAGATTATGCGTTCCAAATATACACAAAAAAAACAATAACCATACTTTTTTCATTTTTATCCTCTCTATTGCCATAATGCAGACAAACGAATATTTCCGTCATAAGTCCATTTAAAAGATTTCCCTGGTAATACGACATCGCCAGTATCTTGTCCATAAGCGTCTTGAATTGCATATCCTGCAAAACTTTTTCCTTTTGGTGCGCTACAAACGTCTGTTTTTGGTGTATAAGTATTATAATAATAACCTGATAAAACCTCTGAACTTATTGTATCGTTATTACAAATATAAACCGCAGCGTACTGTGGTATTGTCCATTGTGCAACCAGTTGTCTATTTTTTGCATATGTATATGGATAATATTCAGACACGGCTCTTGAATAGCTTTCCATCTTCCATCCGTTAAAAACATTGCCATCTCGCGCACATGAACCAATGTCTGCCCCGGGGGTATATAAATTACCATACATTACTGTCCGCGATTCTGCTGGCGTTCCTGTGGCGCCACCGCCACACGAATAAGACAATTCATATTCAGTTATTGCAATTTCTTCTTCTTGCCATATTGCAAACAAACGCATATTGGTATCATAATTCCACACAAACGATTCACCCAGTTTGATTGTCACACCTGTATCTGTGCCATCATAATTTTTAATATTATATCCAATTAATTTTTTACCGTATGGTGGTACGCACGCTGTGGTATCCGGTGAAAATTTATAACCGTAATCAGCCATATCAACCTTTTCTGCAGTTTCATCAGCATTACAAACATAAACCACACTATGTTCTGATGGCGACCAACGAACACTCAAGGTTTTATTCGTAGCAAATTTAAACGGCACATATTCCCCTGCGCTTTTTGTCGCACCATCCATTATCCAACCATTTGCATAATATCCTGTTTTATTACACGTGCCATAATCATACCCAATTCCTAACATGCTGCCATATTCTATAGTTTTTGCCTGCGGGGGTGTTCCTGTGGCGCCATTGCCACACGTGTATGATACTTCGTATTTTACCGGACATGGTGTTGAAACACGCAACGAATAAACTGTGCCATTGTGTGAAAAATTTATCCCAGCCCCGGCACCAACAACCGTATCAGCATAACAAATTACATCATTTTCCAACGCATTTAATGATGGCGTCACAGATTTTTCCGCAAAAAGGTTGTAACTGAGTCCAGTTGACGTCATTAATTTACGTCCCGTTGGACACAAAGCGGCACAAACACCCTGGCTGTTCAATGCAAAACCATCATTATTTGGCCCATCGTATTGGACATAGCCATCTGGACACGATGCGTCCGCAACACCAGTCAATGTTATTGTAAATAATAAAAAGCTTTTCCCAATCCCAATTTTCATGTTTTTAACAAAGCAAACCACCATCGGGATTACGTTTGCAAAGCCCCCCCCACACATTTATTTATCCAACAAGACCACACGCTTTACAAAAACTAATGACGCTGTTGGTTTTTCGCTTGCTGACGTGTTATACCAAAGGATATAACTATGCAAAACGCACAGGCCTTTTACAGTCCCGCAAGACTCTGGTGGTATTATAAAAAAATCAACGATTGTTTAATAAGTCGGATGTTCTAAACATAAAAACAGTATAAAAAACTTGTATGTATTGGTTTTCTGGGTTTTTTTGCTTATAAAAATTTATTCATAAAAAATTCTAAAACCAAAAAATTATGTTGATTTAATCGTTGGTTTGTGGAATATTCCCAATGAACGAATAACAAAGAGCGAACCACATGAAAAGATTGTTTTTATCGTTGTTTTTGATTCTTGGTACATTTTCAGCATCTTTTGCAGCAAGTAATGCGACAGATATTTATTTGCTTGCACAAACAAAAAGCACATCTGAATTAGGTAAAGTGGAAGATATAGATGCTGTTGACGCTGATGGTAATACCGCTTTGTGTTCAGCAATAAAAGATAATAATATAGATGCATATAATTTATTAAAAAAAGCAGGTGCAAACACAGAACATAAATGTGTTAAAAAAATACCAGCAAAACAATATCAAGCATTTACACAAAAACTAGCTACAACAAGCAAACCTTGGTCTTTTTTAGGAATGGGCAAATGGGCATGGACTGCAATTGGTGTTGGTGTTGCAGGTGGTGCAGCTGCGGCTGGAATGGGGGGCGGCGGTGCTTCTGGTGGAGATGGTTCTGGAGACAATCCGCTAAGCCATTATACACCACATTTTAATGAATGGCTTCAACAAGGATTTCAGTATGAACCATGTCAAGATGGATATTATGCAACAGATTCTGCGTGGGATTGGGCGGGGGTTCCAGGTGATAGTGAAAAGGTATGGATGTATAAGTGTGCCCCAAATTATTGTTCGTATACCACAACAGAATGCACAGCTGGATATGTTGAAACAGGTAATACATGCAAATCTGGCGAAACTTTGTATAAAGAATGTATACCAAACTCGTGTGATGGGTACGATTATATGAGTTTTTCATCCTGTCCGGAAGGTTGGACAACGGGTTCTTCTTGCCTATCTGGTACAACTATGAAATATAAATGTGATAGTCCGCAGCCATGTTTGGGATACGAATATACAGATTCGTCACAGTGTCCTGCGGGATATACAACAGGTTCGTCTTGTTTATCTGGTTCTACAACAAAGTATAAATGTGACCAATATACATTGTGTGATTATACTACAACAGAATGTACAGGCGGATATGTAGAAACTGGTAATACGTGTCAATCTGGTGAAACTTTGTATAAAGAATGCACACCAAGAACATGTTCTTATAACACAATATCTTGTGCCGCAGGTTATCATGAAACTGGTAATACATGTCAATCTGGTGAAACGACTTATGTGGAATGCGAAATTAACACATGTGAAGGATATGATTACACAGCAGATGATACATGTCCGAATGGATGGACTATGTATTCATCATGTTTGTCTGGCACAACGATGAAATATATGTGTGATGCACCAGCTATGTGTCCGTATGATACTACTACATGTACAACGGGTTATCACGAAACAGGTGCAACTTGTCAGTCTGGTGATGTGTTGTACAAGGAATGTGAAGCCGATGCATGTGATGGTTATAATTATACAAATGCAGAAGATTGTCCGTTGGGATACACAGTAAGTGATTCGTGTTTATCAGGTAGTGTAACAAAATATAAATGTGAAACCCCGGTAACATGTCCGTATAATACCACAGAATGTCCTGTCGGTTATGTAGAAACTGGCGACACTTGTCAATCTGGCGAAACGACTTATGTAGAGTGTACATTTGATACAGAGCACTACATCGAACAAAATGGTATTGTGTACCTTAAGCTTGATTGTCAGAACGGTAGCACCCAGAACGGTGAAACCTGTACATGCCAGAATGGCTGGACGGGAACATTGTGTGACACACCTATAACTTGTCCATATAACACAACAAGCTGTGTTGGTGGTTATGCAGCGACAGGTAATTCTTGTCAATCTGGTAATGTTTTATATGTGGAATGTAGTATGATAACGTGTGAAGAAGTAACAGAAACATGGACGCCGGCAGGTTGTGTTTGTAGTGCAGGATATGGTCGGAATTCTTCTGGTGTATGTGAAGCCCTCGGAGCAGATAAAATAGGAAGAATCATTACAAATAATGATTATGCCAATGTATATGGAGTTCAAAATAGTAATAATAATGGCTATATAAGTTTGGAAAATAATGGCGACGGGAACGTTATTGGACTAAATAACGCCACAACTTCTGATAAATATAATACGTATTTGATGCCAAGTTCTTCCACGGATACATTTACACAGAAAAGTACGATTGAAATAATCAATAATGGGGACGGCACAATTATCGGGGGAAACGGTATAGATGCTAATTCATATGTACAAAATCGTTCCTGTACAACTCCGGCTGGTGGTACTCATAGCTCTAATTATGATGCAACAGGTAATGGTACCATAAATATTAAAAATATTGGTAATGGTGATGTTTATGGAATGATTGGTTATGAAAATGCGATAGCAATAGATGGCTTATCAACCGATGGCAACACTTATTCACATGGATATATAACAATACAAAATACAGGTAATGGAAATGTATACGGTCTGAAACGCACAGATAGTAATACAACAACAGACTTATACAATGCAAGAACATTACCGAGAAGGCATATAGTAAGCTCGCATGGTAATATAAAAATAAGAAACGTAGGAACAGGAACATCGTACGGCATGTATTCAGATAAAGGGAATATTTATAATTCTTATTTGGATTCAAGTGTAGCATTTTGTAGTGCAACAGGAACAATAAAAATGTTGAATATGGGTAACGGCGATGCGTATGGAATGTATAATTCTTCCACATCTACAAGTGTTACTACAAAGAACGGGAACAATGATACAATTACTATTAATAATACAGGAAGTGGCACAGCGATTGGTATATATGCCAATGCAGGAACAATTAGTAAAAGAGGAACAATCACGTTAAATAATTTTGATGTCAATGGTACAATCATAGGAATAAGCGGAGGAAATACTATTGAAAATAGTGGCTCAATAATATTAAAGAGCGAAACGTTTATTGATGATAATTTTACGACTAATACAACAGACGATATTACATATACCGTTCCAACAAATCATGGCGGAACAGGTATCGGTATGTATGTGCCGGCTGGTGCGACAGCAACAAATTATGGTTCTATTTCAATTGATGGCTTAACAAATGGTTATGGTATATATGCAAAACAGGGGGCAACCATTACAAATTCAGGTACCATAACTATAACAAACACTACAAATGCCTATGGCATATATGGTGAACGTGCCACAACAGTGTATAATACAGGCACTATAAAAATTAATAATTATCAATGCACAGGAACATCTTGTGGTAGTTCTCATAATGCGATTGTATTGAATGGTTCTGTATTATATAACTCGGGACAGATGATGGCATCACAAATGAACTTAAATTCCTTTGGTGGAAATGTGGTCGCTGGTTTGGGGTCTCAATTTGTGATTGATAATGAACTTTCTGGTGATTTGAATATATCCAGCGAATTAGTACAAAGTGGTAATCAAACAACTTATATAGCAGAAAATATGATTGATGCTGGTGATATATCTGGTTTGAATGTCCGGTCTGCCTCTGCTATGTTTGATGCCTCTGTTGCAGAAAATGGTCATGATGTTGTAATGCAGATGAAAGATTTTGGTGATTTAACGGATAATAAGTCCTTGGCGGCATTTTTGGCTAATAACTACGCAAAAGGTAAGGGGCAAGATTTGTTTAGTACTTTGAAATCTATGGATAATATGTCTGCTTTCAACAGTACATTATCTGGATTGACCGGATTAAATACTTTCACCCAGTTTGCGCATGAAGATTTATCAGCAATGCGTGAAATCAGTTTTTCAATGAACAATAAACTGTTTGAAAATTCAAGCCGTGATAGTTTTGATATTTCCGATAGTACCGGTTATTTCTCGTTCAGTAATGACCATAATGGTGGTTCTGGTAGATATGGTATTTCTAGCGATAAGATATCAGATAATTGGAAACTTGGCTATGGTATGGCGATGGCTAACATCAATACTGGCAATGGCGATAATATGCACAGACAAAATAACTTGTGGTTATTCTATATGCCGGCAACATACACCAATAATGATATTGAATTGGTTATAGCATCAAAGGCTGGATTTGCACACAGCGAATATAACCGTCGTGGATACAATAATATCAACTATGAAGGATATATTGAAAAGCGTATCTTTGGTTTAATGAATGATTTGCGTTATCCTGTGACGTTTGGTAATTGGACATTTGCACCAGATTTGGCTTTCAATACAATTGTTTACGAACAAAGTGGACGTGAAGACGAACAGGCATTCAGCTTAATTATACCTGATGATAGGACTATATCTGTTGAAACAGGATTGGGATTCTATACAAAATACGAAAAACAATTATCAAACAGTGGTAAATTCAAATTAAATTCTGGATTGATGTTATATCGTGAATTTGGTGATACCTATGATATTAAACTTGGAATGCGTGGTATGGATGGCACATTCAGTTTGTATAATAACGATTATGAATATCGTGGTGCAGCGAGTTTAGGATTTGATTATACCACCGGACATTTACACCTGTATGGTAATGCCCAATATTTCATGGATAACGCAAATTATATGAACTTCAAGGGCGGTGTAAGTTATAGATTTTAATTGAATCTACGACTGGATTTTTGTTTGTCTATGCATGTTTTTTAACATGTTTGCATTAGTGTTGATATGTTGAAGCATTTCAGCATAGACAACAATAAACTATACCGATTAAACGGTTTATCTTTAACTATTCAATTTCAACAGTAAATACGGATTTTTTTAGTAAAAAGAAGCAAAAAATGGCTAAAAACTGGGCTTTTTTTGCTGTTTTTTTGCGTTTTTTAGTTCGCGAAGAGCCACAAAAATGTTAAATTTATAATGTTGTAAGAAACGAAAAAACAACCTAAAAACAAAGGAGTATATAATGTTAAACTTACAAAATGAAACAATAAAACAATATAAATCATGGTTGCAAGCGAAGGGATATAGCCTATTCACAGCCAATCATGCAAAATCAACTATATTTGATTATATAACTGGGGTTCTGTGGGTAGCAAGATGGGAACACAAAACGATTGAAGAAGTATGTGATTCCATATCGGAAATTTTACCACGATACACCATTGGGGATTGTAGCGTAAAAGGGAAAATGCGCAGTAGGTCGGTGCGGTGCGGATTACGGAAACTATCCGACTATTTAATTGAAACACAACAGGTGGCAGCATAATGAACACGAATAAGATTGCTGATTTAAATGATAAACTGCGTCAGAATCTTTTTAATCCTGGTAAAGATAAAGTGATTTTGACGCAGGGTGTTTCTAATTTGCCGTTTGATGAACAGTTGCGAATCTTGATAAAGGTTAAACTGTTCAATAATTTCAATGCTGGGAACGATGTTTACCAAGAACACGATTTTGGGATGGTGGAACATAGCGATTTAAAATACTTCTTTAAAATTGACTATTACGATACATCAATGGAATATGCGTCAGAAAATCCAGCAGACGACAATATCACTATTCGGGTTTTAACCATTATGCGTGCAGACGAATATTAAACAAAAAGGATTTAACATG
>JAEDOP010000115.1 GCA_016301865.1 Alphaproteobacteria bacterium | reverse complement strand
CTATGGTATGTGTATGTCCGTCCTGAACAAGTGCCAGGATTATACATACACTGGAACGACTGCCGCCAACCGTACATATAACCCGGCCAATGACGTGGTCAAGGAATACCTGCAACGTACCCTGACCAAGATCAAGGTTGCCCAGGATGAGGTTATTGCCGACTATGCGGAAAATTGCATAACTGATGTATCATCATGTTTAGCAACGAATAATTACGAAAAAAGTAATAATATCGCAATAAACGCATGTCGTGCCCAAATTCGCACATGTATGTCTGTAAATGGTGACACAACCCAAAACCCAGATCCAGCACAGATGAAAGATTGGGTTTCGACAATGTTGGGCGAACTTGACGGTAACGATGAATAATAAAAAATCCCCCGCCCGGGGGATTTTTTATTCCGCATTTACTTAGATAAATAAAAGTTTAACGAAGTAAATAAAACAGAATTTTTGAAAAAAATTCTGTCATCCCGTGGCTCTTGTCTCGGCGCAGACGGATGACCACGGGACCCAGGTAGTGCCTTATAATAAATTGTTTAAATCATCATATAAATCACGCCACTGTGGATTATGTTTTTCAATCAAATCTTTTTTCCAATTTCGTTTCCATTCTTTCAGTCGTTTTTCATGTCTTATTGCATTGTTAACATCTTCAAAACGTTCAAAATAAACCAGCTTGTCCACGTTGTATTTATTGGTAAAACCTGGTAGTAAATGATTTTTATGTTCAAAAATACGTTGTGGTAAATTACTGGTGAAACCAATATATAATGTTCCGTTTTTGGAACTGGCCATAATATAAACATAATAATATTTTTGTTCAAAACTCATAATATAAGAATACATAACCTGGGTCCCGTGGGTCATCCGTCTGCGCCGAGACAAGAGCCACGGGATGACAAAGTTTTTTTATTTTTTCGCTCACTAATGACTGATGCCCCACTAAACCTTTATTTATCGCAGTACTATATACCCACCCCATCTGTATCAATACCGCGTGTTGAAATGGCGAAAAACCTGGCTATTGATTTAAAACTTAATCAAAAGACTATGTAGCAAATCCCCCATTTTGGGGAATTTTTGTGTTGTTATTTTTTTTGAAATGTTTTAAATTTCCTATGCTATGGGAAAAGAAATTATTGAAAACATTGATTCACAACAGTTATCAGACGCGTTATCTGAACGTTATTTGTCTTATGCGGTCAGTACGATTGTATCGCGCGCCTTGCCGGACGTTCGCGATGGGTTAAAGCCTGTACACCGCCGTATTTTATATTCCATGTTGCGCCAGAAATTGGCCCCCAACGCCGCGTTTCGTAAATGTGCGACGGTTGTTGGTGACGTGTTGGGTCATTACCATCCGCACGGGGATTCGTCTGTTTATGACGCAATGGTCCGCCTGGCCCAGGATTTTTCCGTACGCTATCCATTAATTGATGGCCAGGGTAACTTTGGTAACATTGACGGTGACCCCCAGGCGGCATATCGATACACAGAATCTAAAATGACCGACGCCGCCATGCTGATTATGGAGGGCCTGGACGAAGACAGTGTCGATATGATGCCGAACTTTGACGGCACGACGATGGAACCGGTTGTAATGCCGGGTGCATTTCCGAATTTGTTGGCGAACGGTGGCATGGGCATTGCGGTTGGTATGGCAACGAACATCCCAACCCATAATGTGGCTGAGGTTTGCGATGCCCTGAACCTGGTCATTGATAAACCGGACGCAACGACCGCCCAAATTATGAAAAAGATGGTTGGGCCCGATTTTCCAACTGGCGGTGTCTTGATTGACAGTTTTGATACCATTGTTAAAAATTATGATACGGGCCGCGGTGCATTTCGCGTGCGTGCGCGCTGGGAAATTGAAAACCTGGAACGCGGCGGCTGGCAGGTTGTGATATCTGAAATCCCATATGGTATTATAAAATCTAAATTGGTTGAACAAATTGCAACCCTGATTGATTCCAAGAAATTACCACTGGTTGACGATATTATTGATGAATCGACAACCGATGTCCGCATTGTGATTACGCCAAAAACGCGCAACATCCCGGCGGATAAAATGATGGCACACCTGTTTGCGTTGACGGATTTGGAATACCGTTTCAACATGAACTTTAATGTGATTGATTCGAACGGCGCGCCACGTGTTATGCCGATTGGCGATGTCTTGCGTGAATTTATCGCGCACCAGAAACAGGTTCTGCAACGTCGCACAAAATGGCGTCTGGGCAACATCGCGCGTCGTTTGGAAATTCTGGGTGGTTTGCTGGTTGTG
>JAEDOP010000001.1 GCA_016301865.1 Alphaproteobacteria bacterium | reverse complement strand
GTTTTTGCAACTATTACCGAAGATGTTGTCGCTGCAATTATCCCCGAAGGTGTTGTTGCTGCAATTATTACCGAAGATGTTGTCGCTGCAATTATTCCCGAAGGTGTTGGAACCGCAACCATTACCGAAGGTGTTGTTGTTGCAACTATTACCGAAGATGTTGTCGCTGCAATTATCCCCGAAGGTGTTGGAACCGCAAATATTACCGAAGGTGTTGGAGGAGCAATTTTTTCCGAAGATGTTTCTCTCGTATTGATTCCCGAAGGTGTTGGAACCGCAACCATTACCGAAGGTGTTGTTGTTGCAACTATTACCGAAGATGTTGTCGCTGCAATTATCCCCGAAGGTGTTGGAACCGCAAATATTACCGAAGGTATTGGAGGAGCAATTTCTTCCGAAGATGTTGGAGAAATGTCCGACTATTTTACTCTTACTATCCGTGAAGAATATTATATCATTAAGCCTACATACGCCGAAACTATATGATTCTATTTTATTATTTCCAAAAAATGCGTATCCCACACTCGCAATAAGTTGCTTTATTATAACACTTTCATCGCTTGCAGTAGCATTCATACTGAAGCCATCAAGGAACATGCTAAAGGTATAGCAATAGATAGTCCCGGTCAATGCGCTATTATGAGAGATAACCGCCAAATCCCTTGCGAACTGAATGTTTTTGAAATCATACGGCACATCATTGTTCCATTCATCAATCATCCTATATATGACACCTTTGCCATTGGTACTATCTGCCCAAGCGAATTTTGTAGCATCATTGTCAAGGCAATACCATATCTTCCAAGCGGAAAGGTCACAATCAGCGAAATAGGTGTCCCCTTCGTGCTGAATGGCTCTTGCTACCTCGTTCAATGTGTTCTTGCTATCGGCAGTTACTATGATGTCAAATGGATGACCTGCTGATTGAGTATTTTCTTGGGTTGTGGTGCAAGCATAGTCCGTAATACGATATTGCATACCGGGAACAAGGGTACCACTGTTTCTCATATTCCGTAATTGCGAATATGTAGTATTTATCATTGTCTCTGCCAATACCTCTACGGTTCCTCCTTCCTTGGTAGGAATAGCAACATTATTCTTAACCCACTTGCTATCGTATGTGAAGATTACTAATCCGTCATTCTCCGTTACCTCAAGACCACTAAAGTTGACATAACTTCCTTTGCCGTTGGCTATATAAAATACCTTGGCATCTGGAGTGCCCGGATTTGTTGTCGGCGTTGCCACACCGACAAGCTGATAACCGGACCCCAAAGAATTTATCATTGCCAACAACGCTTGCTGAAGCAATGCGCCCGTTATTTCGTTGTTGCCATTTGTTTTAACAACACTTTGTATCGCCGTCTTTAATGTCTCATAATTTGCCATAATTCAATGTATTATTGGTTATTATAATCGTTATTGAAATCGTCGTTGAAATTGCCGCGTTGGGCTTTTATGTAACCCAAACCGATTTTTTTCGCAACTGTTGCCGTATCAAAAACCGCTTCAACCGCAGCAACGTCGCCGTTATCTTCCCATTCCGGGGTAATTAAGAACGTGTCCAAACTATAACGTTGGCCGTGGTATTCAATTTCCGCGAAATCGGCCATCCGGATAAAACGCATAACATCCAACAGGTATTCGGACGCAAGGAAATTGAAACGGTATCTTTTTTCCGAAATCTGTTTTGTCGGGAAAAAGTAACCATCCCGGGTTTCGCCTTCTTCCTCAAACTGATATTCAGGTTTTGCCAAATCACTTTGAAGATACAAAACGTTCTTGAACGCGGGGTTTGTGTACACAATCGTTCCGGCGTCCATCGTGAAATCCTCATTATCCCACCAAACTATTTTCAAATACGGTTCAATATCATTTACGACCGTAAACATTTCGGAATACCACGTTTGAAGTCCGTCCGAAATCGTTGCGTAATATTGGCCGTTTGCGAATTGCGTGAACACGGGCGTTTGGCCGCCAAACACGATTACATCATACCCAAACGATGTAAACGGTTTAATGGTAATTCCGGCGTCCAATATTGCTTGAGTAAAGTCCCCAACCAACACGCCCGTTTTGGTATAAACCCGGAACGACGAAATGGTTGTTCCGTCCCAATGGGTGCGCAAGATTTGGAACGGCAACATAAACATTGCCGGGGTAAACAACGGGTAAACCCTGTTGTAAACCCACCATTTCCGGGCATTCTGTTGCTCAATGGATGTGTACCAAGGCAATACGGATAAATTGTTATTCGGTATCATACTTTAATGTTGCATTTGCGTTCCGACTTGACAAATTTACGGACAATTTTTCAATCGTACCATTCCCCAAATTCGTTTTTACTAATTGTACCAAATCCGGGTCATTCAAAACCGGAAATCTTAACGTTTGGTTCTTTAATTTCTTGATGCCATACGCGTACATCTGTTTGCCATTAATTTCATAATGATAAGCAGGCATATCAAATGCGTAATACTGTTGTAATATGCAAAATGCAACATACGCGTTTTGCAAATAGTGGTCGTTCGAATCAATAATACAATTAAGATATGGCAATTTATACATATCAGCATAAACGGCAATCAATGACCCAACAAAATTTGCCGATGCGTCATACATTCCAACAATCAAATACTTTGCTTCAAAAGTAAATGAATATTCCGTGTTTGCCTGTTCAAGTATGCCAATATCTTCATATTCAAAGGCCCCGTCAAATTGCGCAAGTTTTACCCCGGCCAACGTACTTTTTACCCGTACCGTAACCATCTTTCCCTTAAATTGGGATAAACTAAATTCATCAAACGCTATTCCGTTTGACGGGGTACCACTTTTTTCTATTGTCTCGGACAAATAATTTTCGCTTTGCCCAGACATCAAAACAAAACCATCCTTTGAAATGTCGCCCGGGTTCAACAAAATATAATCAATATCGGATGTAAATTTTGACACATCAATTTGTTCGATATTGTCCGGATTCACATATTTCGAAATAATATCAATCGGATAACCCTCAAACAATTGTGTAACATCATCCATCCAACCAAATTGATAACGCGCCGCCATTTCTGGTTTGTCGAATTTATATTGGTTCCGGGCAAACGCCCATTCTTTCCCATTGCGCGGAACCTTTTGTGTTGTCAAGTCAATACCCACAACAGGCGAAGCGGAATACGAACCGCCATTGCGGAAATATTGGATATGTTCAACCCGGAAACGGTTTTGTTCGTCTATAAACCAATAACACCGGAAACAATCGCGCAACATATCCAAAACATCCTTTAACGTAATCGGGGCCTTTTGTGCCGGTTGGTCATAACCCGCCGTAATCAAATTTGATTTCGGGGTTATCAACAAAGTTTGTGTTATTCCAATAAGATTTGTTCCATAAAGGAATTGGGAATAATCCGTGGTTGCCGCGTGGGTTATGCCGGGCGCAATCTTGGCCAACAATACCGATATAACCGACGAAATCGGGTATGCGTGGCTAATCGTGAACGGTTGCCGGGCCGATGATTCCACAACCCAATCAATCAACGAAAAGGCATACCAAATTGATACAAGGCCCCACGCATTACGCGCAACGGGGAACGCTTCGCCCAATCCTGCCGTTGAAATGTCGGCCGGATTCAAATAGTATTGGCCCGGTTGATATAATCCCCATTGGGTCGGGGTTGATACTAATGCGGTTGAAAATATGATTGTTTCCGGGAAATAATAACCGATAACGTAATGATAATTGCGGTTGTTTTCCACAATATCATCGGCCGGGATTTCGTATGTATTCAGCGTTGACCCGCCAATAACGATTGTTGGTGTATCGCATACGAAACGGGAATACACGGGTATATCACGAAAATTTAATGTTACATTCCCCGTCGCCCCGCTTCCGGAAATCGGGGTTAATGTTATTTGCGTGAAATTTGACGGCGGGAATTGATTGCCCATTACATATTGCCATAATGCAGTATTATCGGAAACCCGAACAACGGTCCAACTATAAACAGAATAACCAGAACCCGTGTCATAAAGATATACCAATTTATAACCAGATGCGGTAAATTCTGTTGTTCCTGTCGTTTGTGGGTTAAACCTATCATCCCCGGAATATTCCTTTGTAAACGCGGTTGGCAATTGTGGCGACATCGTGCCGGAAACATCCGCAACCGTCATTACCTTATTCAACGAAAAATGGAAATCATTAACCAATTTCGTTTTGTCGCTTTCCGGTTCGGCTTCCTGTTCCCACCACATACCGGAAAGGAAACAACCGATTACGGATTGGCCCGGGACATAAACTTGTACCATTGGCCGTTTATCGGCCTTTACGGGTGCGATTTCCGGGGCTAATTCGATAAGGTTGTATTCCTTATCCATCCCGGCCAAAACATCGTTGTATTGGTCCCAAACGGTTGGTTTAACGGAAACCGTCATTGCGTCGTCGTCAAAGTCGCAATCTGTTTTCCAAAAGGTCCCGCGCCAATATGATGTCCACGATTGACCGGCATTGTATGATATAAAGATTTCTAATGCAAATTGCGTGTCAAACGCTTTGGAAACGATAAACGTATAATCGTCGCTTTCAAACGTCAAATTTCCGGACAACTTGGCCCGGAAAAATTCTTCGCCGGATTCCTTTTCAAAATCCTTTGCCAAATCATCCTTATAAATCGGAAACGCCCGTTGCGTTGCCGAATCGGCGGACAATTGAAATTTGTATATTGGATTCATTACGATTTGATTTTACGGGTTAAATTCTTGTACCGAATAATCGTGTTTCCTTGCCCATCAACATAACGGGTTTCGTCGCCCTGTTGACGGATTGCGGCAACGTCCTTTTCAAGCCCGGAAACGTCCGTGGTACCGCCGCCAACTAATCCGACGGCATAACCGGCCATTGCGGCGTTTGCGCGTTGGTAACGGTCCGCAAATGTGCCATCGTTAAACGAATTGATAACGTCCGGGATAACATCACGGAATCGGCGCGAATTACGCTTGTTAATGACGGCGAAAAATTCGCCGCCCTCTGCACGTCGCTGGGTTCCGTCTTTCTTCGTTCCCAAATCAATGTCGTGGCCGCTTGCGTGGCTTCCGCCCTGTAACAACTCAACCGTACCGTCGCCGTATTGTTCTGTTTGTTGCTTCGATACCTGTACGGCCTTAATCTTGGCAGCCGCAAACGAAGCCCACATTGTAACCAACGCGGCGGCGGCCAATCCCGGACCAACAATAGGAATAGCGGACAACGATTTCCAAATATTTGCCGATGCGGTTATTAAACTTGACGCTTGCGTAATCGAATCGACGGCCAATTGTGCCTTTTGGGCTTTCTGTTGTTCCTTTAACGCCTTTTCTTGGTTATTCTTGGCCAATTCCAAGTCCTTTTGCGCGGTTTCGACCTTATTGGCATAACCGGCGTTCCGGGCTTCAATTTCTGCGTCCAACGCTCGTTGCGCGGCGTCAACTTGGGCGTTCGCCGCATTAACGGCCGCTTCCGCCGCTTGGTTCCAAGAATCAACCAATGAACCGACGGAATCTTTAATGGAATCAATCGCCGTGTTCAATGCGTTTTGTTGGTCGGAATTCAACCCGAGACCCAACAATTCGTAAAGATTGTTATAACCCAATTTCTTCGATTCCTTTTCAATCCCGGAAATGGTCGTTTTTATGGCCTTGATTTCGTCGGCCGTCATTTTATTTGTGGCCGTTTCGTTCAATTTCAAAACGGCTTCCAACCGGGCCTTTTCCTGTTGCAACCGGAACAACGTTTTTTGGTGTTCGTTTCGGTTCAACAAATCAAATTCCGCTTGGGCCAAATCTTGGGCGGCCGCCAAATCCCGTTGCGCCAACTTATTGTTGAAATCGGCGGATTCCCTCAAACTCAACGCGTCGTATTTGGCATTAATGGCCGTTTCCGCTTGGCGTACCTTTTCATCCTTTTGTCGGTTTTGCGCAATTTCGATTTCGCGTTGCTTTTCGATGTTGGCCAACCGCAATTCCAACATCCGGTCGGTCCCATCTTCCGTTATCGCAATTTCCAATTGGATTGCCTGTTGTTCCGCCTGTAACCGTTGAACGTTCAATTTAGCAATTTCCGTTTTAAACGCCTTGACGGCATCCAACCGTTGTTTGTTATATTTGGCGTTAATGGCGGCTTCGTCTTGGCGTTCGGACGCGGCCTTTTGCCTGTTCTGTTCCAATTCCAATTGCCGTTGCGCTTCGATTCTATCTTGGCGCAATTGCAACATCTTATCCGTACCGGCTTCCGTTATGGCAATTTCCAAATCAATTGATTCGATAACGGCCCGGCGGTCGGCAATACGTTGTTTCTTTGCCGCTTCAATCGCCTTTTTCTGTTCTTTGCTTAATTTTTCCCGTTTTTGGTTCGCCTGTTGTTCGGCCAATTCGGCCGCCCTCAATGCCTGTTGTTCGCTTTCCCGGGTATCGTTTTCGATTTGGGAAAGGACAACGCCACGGGCTTGCCGTATCGCTTCCAATGAACCGGCAGCCGCCTTTGCGGCAACCTGTTTGTCGCCAAAGCCCAACCAACGATTCAACAGGCCGTCGCCGTATTTGGCTTCGCGGCCCGTCTTTTCTGCCAACTTTTCGTAATCGGCCATAAAGTTGTCAATAAATGCCGTTGCCGCTTCCGCGCCATTTTTGGCGTAAAATTCTTGAAATTGTTTCGTGTATTTATCGGCCGATTCCGAAATGAACGTGGATTGCGGGAACAATGCTCGTTGCGTCGCCTGTACCAAACGGGTTAACCAATCAATCGTATCTTTGATTGCGCCATTGGAATTTTGGAACGCCAACGTTAAACCCTCCCACGCTGATTGCAATAACTTTGTCGAACCCTCAACCGTATTCAAACGTTCTTCCGAAATGCGTTCCAATTCGCCGTTAACATCTTCCAATGATTGCCGCAATTCCCGGGCGGATTCCGCACCAGACAACAGGGCCGAAAAGGCTGCAACGCTTCGTTTGTCGGTCAATTCCAACGCTTCGTTCAAATCCGTTCCGGCCTTGCGTAACTCAATCATTCCATCAATGATTTCGTCGAACGTCTTTGCCGGTCCGCCCATCGCCTTTGCCAACTTTCCGTTCGCGTCAGCCAAATACAAAATGATGTTACGGGCTGCCGTTGCCGCGCTTGACGCATCGAACCCGGCGTTTGCCAATGCGCCCAACAACGCGGTCGTATCTTTAACCGTCAAACCGAACGCATTTGCAACAGGAAAAACCGTACCGATGGATGTTTGGATTCGGTCGAATGACAATGCCGACTTGTTTGTTGCGACGGCCAACGTTGCCAATGTTTCTTCCGTTTCCGCGCTTCGAAGATTGAACGCCCGCAAGGTAGAACCGGCCACGGCCGCCGCGTCGGCAAGATTCGCCCCAACGGCCGTTGCAAATTCCAATACGGGTTTTTGCATCGCTATAATTGAACCTTGGCCGAAACCAAGTTTTGCCAATTCGGTTTGCAATTCGGTAACTTGCCGGGCCGTGTATTCAGTTATTCGGCCCAATGACAACGCCGAATCGGTTAACGCTTTCATCCCATCCCGGGACGTTCCCAAAATCGTAGCCAAATTGGCGTTGGCCTGCTCAAATTCACGCATCGTTTGCGCCGCTCCGGTTAAGTAACGAACAAACGAAAGGATGATACCGATTGTTCCAAACATAACCGTTGAAAAACCTTGCATCGCCTTTGCGGCCAACGGCAAATTTGACGTTCCGATGGTGTGCAATTGGGAACGCATATTGGAAAAGCCCGTAACAACTTGGTTGATGGGTCCCGGCAACGCCTTTAATGCGTTTTGATAATGGCCAACTTCCAACGTATATTTGCCGGTCGCTTGTTGTAACCGGCTCATTTCCTCATAAATCAACCGCGTTTCAGTTTCCAATTGCCGCCCGGCTTCCGTTCCTTTCCGTTCTTCCGCCGACATCTCGTTAAGACGAATTTTGTTCAAACGGTATTGGGCCGACAACCTGTTATAAGAACCCGCTTTGGAATGGTTCAATTCAACAACTAATTTGTCAATCCGTTGTTGTTCCTTGACGGCCGCGATAACCTGTTGACGGCGGCGGTACGTTTCACTTTCGGCGTCGTTGCTTTTCTTGTATGCGGCGGCCAATTTGTCGGATTCCGCCGTTAACATTGAAATTTGTTGCCGTTGTTCTTCCGTTGCCCCGGATAAATTGCTCATACTCTTTGCCGCTTCCGCCGCCGCGCCTTGAATCTTGCTTTTAGCGGATTCGTACTTTTGTATCAATTCATCCAATTGGGTAATCAAATTGGTAATTGAATTATCCGGCTTAATTAAATCGCGGTAATAAATCGGGTTCGGGTTGTCCATAACTTATTTTCGTTAAAAATGCCGTATAACGGCGTTTCTTTCATTTGATGGTAAATTGTATGTCTTTTCGCCTTAACGCCCAGATTTGGCCCGTTTTTGGGCCTTTTCGGCCTGTTTCGCCCTTTCCTTGACAAAATCGAACGCGTTGTAAAATTCCAAAACGGTATAATCCTTGGGTTTGACGTGCAATTGTTCGGACAAAACCAAACAAAGGTTTTCAAATTGCCGGTCAAACTGAATTTCCACGCCTTCCGAACCGGCAAACGATTTCGGGTCGGAATACGTTATTAACGCCGTGGTCAACTTTTCGATTTCCGGCGTTGCATCCGGGCTGTTTACGCCCGCAATAATGTTCGCCAAAACCGCCATCGTCCGTTTCTTCAAAAGGTCGTAATATTCTTTTATTTCCGAATCGGCAAATATGCCGGGAAAATACAACCTTAATTCCGCGTCAATTTTTTTTTTGACCGCATCCAATTGGGCGGTCAATTCGCCCTCCGGCGCATCGTTCAACTTTTCGGTCAACTTGGCCAATCCATCATCGGACACGTCGCCGCATTCCACGCCGTCCATCTTGGCGACCAATGCCGCAAACGCCCGGTGTTTCGGGTTGATGCCGGATTGAATAAGGAAAACGGATTGGCGCAAATTTTCCAATTCCTTTTGCGCATTGTCTGTCTTGCCGTCCATAAGGAATCGGCGCGTTTTCTCAATGCGTTGGTCGAATGCGTTGATGTCCGCACCAATCCCCGCATCAATCAACAACAACTTTTGGTATTTATGGAAACGCACAATCGGCAATTCTTCGATTGTGTCGTACATTTCCACCGTATGTTTTCCTATTTTAACCGTTTGCATATTCCCATTTGAAATTATATGCCATAGCATTTTCCCCACGGCAACAAGCCGCAATACTTGAATGACAAAAACCCAAAACATGTTCGATTTCACTAACGGACGGCCATTGTTTTACAAGATTACCCAATTTATCGAATTGCAAAACAGATTTTGACGCCTTGCCGTTTCTCAATGCTTTTGCAATTCGGAAACCTCGTGTTGCAAATCGGGAATTTTGAACGTGCGAACACCAACAAAGATTCAACCAAATATTGTTAGCTTTATTTTCGTCAATATGGTTGATTTCATTATACCCGTTTTTGTTCTCAACAAAAGCATCGGCAACCAATCGGTGTACATACATTTTTTTGCGCGTTCCCTTATTGCACAAGATAACATATTTATAACCGCAATTATTCGTTCCCGGCTTTAATTCCTTTCCGTTATTGCCAAACACACGGCCAAAGTTAGACACAATATATTTTGCGCCAAACCCATTAATTGTTTCAAATTTTTCTTCCATTACCAAAGTTCCCGGGCGATTATTGTTGAACAAATCGGCACGGCCAACAACCACCATTGGCCCGTTGCCACGCACAAAGTTAACGAAAAAACGACGGAAACCCACCACGAACAACAGAATTTACAATTGAACAGTTGTCCGAAAAAGTCGTTGGGCGCGTGGATTTGCAACCATTCCAACACGCCCCATTTAACGACAAGCCCCAACAGGAACGCGGCCGCCAAAGCAACGACCGCAACCCAACAAACATATTCGATTATTCCAAACATAATTCATCAAATTCCAAAAGCCCGTCAAACCGGAATGCGTAGAACGGATGCATCAAAAATTGATTGTCAATTTCCGAAAGCGTATAACCCCGGTATATGTTTTCGGCGCGTTCGTAAATCTTATTCACGACAATACGACCTCCGGTTAAATGCCAACCGGCCCGGCCATTCAAGACGCTCAAGATTTGGGCTTTGATGTATTCGGTATTCCGGTTGTCCGGCTCATTATACACCCGGGTTAAATCGAACCAAACGATAAGGCCGAACGGGGCTTTGATTTCACGCGCCCACGGCCCCGCGTCAATGGTTTGCGGGTCCTCAATTTCAAAGAACGCGAAATTACCAATCTTGGAATCCGGGGACGTTTCGATGTAATCGTTTTCGCCGTGGCCGTTCCAGCCGCCGCAATAGACATTCGGCGTAATTATCTTTTTGCCGTTCATCATCTTTGTAAGACGTTGCGAACGGCCAAATGCCGCGTCCAACCACGGCAAATTTTCAACCAATCCGATTTGTATTTCCCCAATTACCCGGTCCAACATAACCGGGTTTTTGATGATGGGTGCGTTTGTGTTAGACATAAAGACGTGTTTTTAATTCGTTCATCAATTCATCGTATGCGCCGCGTTCGGTAAATATAACCATCCAATTTGCCATCATCAAACCGAACGTGGTAATGCCATATTTGGCGATGATTCCTTTTGCATATCCGGTTGTTCCGACGATTCCCACGGAATCCCCGGCAAACTGTACGCCCAATTCATCGTGAAACCGGCCATTGATGTACAGGTTTGGCGCATCCGGGTTCCTGTTGGCAGTGTATGGGTAATTGATACTGTCTTTTTTCCACGCTGCATAACGCCCGGCCGATTCGACGGTGTAAAAATATCCAGACGGTTTCAAATCTTCCGAATAATACGGGCGGATGTCTTGACCGTTGGACGCTAAACCGGCGAACAACTGTTGTTTTTGCAATTCCAAGATGTCGTCGGGATGTTTAACAACGACGTTGCGGACCAATTCGCCGGTCTGCAAACCGTCGTTCACGTCCGCAACACGTTTCCGCAAGTCGTTTAATATTCCCATATCCCCGTTTTGGCTATTTTCGGGCGATTTCCGGGCGTTTCGTCAAAAAGACAGGTAATTTATCATCTTTCGGCCAAACGCCCGTTATACGCCATTTCTTGCAAAATTAACTTATACCGTGCGATATTTCACGCCGTGGTTGTTGCATTGCAAACACACGCGGTCCAATCCCCGGGTATCAAGCGACAACGCCCGGTATGCCTGTTTCAGTTCATACCCAAGCCCGGACGCCCGGCCCGTGGGTGCGCCGTCAAGTTCATACAACAGTTCGTCACGCGTGACGTTTACTTGGTTACGGTTAACCCGAACGTCCGGGTTCATCGCGATTGTACGCAATACGTTTGCCGCGACCTGTTTTTGGATTACCGTTGCGAAAATCCCGCGTTGGGAAATGATGAAATCGGTTAAATCGCAACCAACGGATATTTCGACGTTCATTCCGTAATTCATCGTATTCGTATAACCGATTTGGCCAACATCGAACATTTCCGGGTAATCGTGGAAATCCAACGGTGCGTGAATCCCGAACGGGGAAACCTGTAAATACTTGGTCATTTGCCGCCAAGATTCAATCGAACCGCCAAGGCACGTTTGGCACGGCTCAACCGACCAATCCTTTGATACGTTCAACGCCCGCATCCCGGCGGGCAATTCGTTTTGATTGTAACAGAGGAACCACGCACCGCCGGAATCGTTGCCGTTTCCATCCGTTCCAGGGATGTATGGCAAATAAATGGGTTCGGCCGGGGTAAACCATTGGAACCCGCCGTTGGTGTTGGTAAACGCCAAATCAATTACGCGCATTGGGGCAACTTGCGACGAATGGAACAGGTACAAACGGACCGTTCCGGTTCCGCCAACCATTTGCAACCCAATTCGTTCAATTTTCGTAGTAACGCCCATCGCCCGGACCGGCACGATTTCGAAACCAACAATCTTTCCGGTCGGGTCTATTGTCGCGGCCAACCGGGCGGCCCCGTCGAAGAATGTACGACGTTCCAAAAGATTGCGGGTTTCCTGTTGCAATTGCTTTTCTTGGATGAAATTTTGGACGGCCGTATTGATTCCGTTAATGGTCAAGTTCCGCACAAAGTCCGAAACCATATCATATTTTACCCACGCGCCCGCCAATTCCGAACCAAAGGCGTTGTTAAAGTCTTGGTTAAAATCGGTTGCGGCGGGTACGATTCCGGTATTGTCATAATTGGCAATCCAAACATTCCCGTCTTGGCGTACCTTAAACCCGCGTTTGTACGTCATTATTTGATTCCACGCGGGATAACTGTACAAATAATCGTCCGGCATAATCGCCCGGACGTTCGCCAACGTGCAAAGCGGGTGCGCCCCTTGGAACGTCAAACCGCTTTCCGATTGGCACAATTCGTTGTCAATTTGCTTTTCCGGGTTGTAATCCTGTTGCCAACCAACGACGGGCAACAACGCGGTTTGTATGTCTTGCAATCGTATCATTGTCGAAACCTTTTTGAAATGAAAAACGGGGACGGGGTTTTGTTACCCGTCCCCGCGAAATAATGTTTTGGATGTGCCGAGATTAGGCCGTGACCTCTTTCGTGTTTACCGGATTGGTAGTACTGTTCACGACCTCAACAGGTGTGGCGAACGGATTTGCGTTACCCGGTGCGGCCAACTCAACCTTGATAATCGGGTTGGCAACGGTTGTCGGGTCGGAATTGTACGCAACCAAAAAGGCTACGTCAACAGAGAACCCGAAATATTCTTTGACGTTGCACACCATATCGGCGGATGCCGCACCGGCAATTGCGGATTGGTCGCCAACGGCGGTGTAATAGTGGGAACCCACAGGCAAGTCAATAAAAGGCAAGCGCACAACATCCCATTCGTGGGAATTGGCTACGGTGCGGTTCAACGCTTCGCGGTCCACGCGGGTAAGGACACCCACGTTGCCATCGGCCACGATGTAACCGGTTGCAAAGATGCCGGACTCGTTCACAATGTTGTTGGTGTAGTGGAACACTTTGTTGTCGTATTCCAAGCGTTTGTTGACATCGTTGTAAATGTCGTGTTCGGCCATCTTGCGGACGAGGGAATCGAAGCCCGCGCCGCCGATGACGTGCAACATCTCCGGATAAGCGTTTGCCCTCATCATCGCGTTCATATCCGACAAAAATTCCATTCGGGCGTTCCAAGGAATCTGCACGGAATTGGACGTGACGGTGTAATACAACTTATCCTTGAATACTTGGGTTTTGTTCGCTTCAAGGGCGGCTATTGCCTGTACATCCATTGCGGTTGCAAGGGCGCGGCAAACCTTTTCCATCTTGCGGGCAAAATCGTGTTCGTAGGAAATTTCGTTGTTCCTGTACAGTTGGGGAACCATTGTGAAACCGACGGCCAACGTTACCCAATTCACGGTGTACAACGCGGACGTGTTTTCGTCGTCTGCAATGACGCAAGAACGGGCGTTGGAAACGGTCACGTCGCCATCGTAATTGATAACGGGGATTTGCACGGTGTTGCCTATGGATTCAAAGGCACGGTCGCGCAAGTTGGGGTTGATGATGGAATTTGCGGCGTTGGTTTGCTCAATGAAGAAATCCAATGCGCCGTATTCCAACGGGCGGGCCATATTACGGTCAAATTCCGGATTTTCGACACGCCAATTTTGCACGCGGGTTGCTACAAGTGACATAATGCGTAAAGTTTTAATTGTTAATGTTTTTGCCGGATTGACCCTTTACCCGGTGTTGTTCTTTTTTCTTGTTAACGGATAGGTAACGCCTTGATAACATCGCGGTTGTCTTTCCACGCCTGTTGCATTGCGTCGTTAAATTCCTTGGAACCGTTGATTTTGCCCGCCGCCATCAGTTGTTTTGCAATGATTTCGTGGGCTTCGTCTTGCGTCCGTGCGCCCGAAAGGTCAACAGTTCCACCCGAACTGTTCCCACCGTTTCCGCCTTGGCCGCCTTGGCTTCCGGCCCCGGTTTGCCTACGTCCGGTTTCCAACACACCCATTGTTGAAAGTTCCTTGGCGACCAATTCCGCCGCCGTGAAAGGACGCAAATTGTTTTCCGGGTTGCGCTTTACCGCGCCGTTTTCCATAAATGCCAAAGTCTTGCCGCCGTTTCCATCATCAATGTATTCCGGATTCATCGCCTTAACCTTGGTAATCGCTTGTTCAGTCAAAACGGCTATGACAGACGCGGGCAAATCGGCCTTAAATTTCAATCCGGCGGTTGCCTTGGCAAATTCGCCGTCAATCTTCATTCCAAACAGGGCTTTTGCGTGTTCGCTTTCGGCCGTGTCGTACTTGGTTTTAAGGTCGGTATATTCCTTGGTTACGTTGGCCAAATCAGCCTTGGCTTGGTCCAATTGGCGTTTGGTTTCCGCGTCCCCGCCGCCCTTGGCAATAACGGTTTCCAAACGGGTTTTCTCTTTTTCCAATTCGGAAACCTTGGTTTGCAGTTCGGCGGCGTTTCCCGCTTGGCCCTTGATTTCGCCAATAACACGTTTGGCGTAATCATAGGTCTTTTCGGCCCCGTTCTTGGCGATTCCAGATGCGGCCAAAATGTCCGCGTCCAATCCGCCGTAAATTTCGCCGGTCTTTTGCCCGATAACGGCGGTTTCGTCGTTCTTGGACATTTCGACAATGGCGGTTTTCTGTTCATCCGTCAAGCCAGACAATGCGGCGTTGGCGTTCAATAGTTCGGTTGTAAGTGCCATAATTCTTTCCCTTTGAATTTTTGGTTATTATCAATTTACTTTCGTTCGCCCGGGCGGTTATTTTTCCGTTTCAGTCTTTGCGGGGCGGCCCGGTTTCTTGGCCGGTTCGGCCTGTTCCTGTTGCGCCTTTTGTTCGGCAAGGGCCTTGGCAACGGCGGCGGCAACGGCGGCATCAAACTTTTCTTGTTCGGCCTTTGCCTTGGCTTCCGCCTGTTCTTTGGCCTGTTGTTCTGCCTTTTCGGCCTGTTCTTTCAACCACACGTTAGGGTCGTGCAAAATCGTGACGGTGTAACCCTGTTTACGCAACGAATCGCCAACGTGGGCTTCAAAAATCTTTTTGCCAAACTTTTGCACACGGGGTTTCGAAAGTCTGTTGCCGGTCTTGGGGTCGAATTGCCGAACCTCAATAACGGCGTGGTAGTACTTTTCTTCGCCCTTTGGAACAATGTAGTTGTCCGGGGTCAATTTCTCAATCGGGGTATCGCGCCCATCTTTCGTAATCATCGCTTTTCACGGTTTTAATTGTTATACATTCGCCGGTTGCGGTTTCTGTTCATCGGCATAACGCCGCAATTCGGCCATAATAGTTTCAATCTTGCGTTGGTAGTCAATTTCCGAACCGAAATCCAAAATGTTTGTGTTTTCGCGTTCGAATCTGCGTACAAAATTAGGAAAGTTCAATTTAATACGCAAATCCGTTTCTGATACAAGATTTTTGGAAAACAGTTCGTTAACCTCAACCCGCGAAAGATGGCGGAACGGTTCAAGTTCGGCCAATATCTTCATACGGCGTAATTGTACCGGGTCGTTCCTGTATTCCGTTTCCAGAATTTGGTTTTGCATCATATCCAATTCGGATTCGGACGCGCCGGATTCCTTCGCGGCCTTATAACGCGCCCGCAATTCATCCGGGGAATACAAATAAAATTCCGTGCCGTAATTGATTTTTGCCGATATGAAATACCGTCCATAACGTAACCGGCAAACGGTCTCGTCAACCCATTGTTGGGCGGCTTCGAAACCCTTTTTTACCCGGTTCAAAACGGTTGTCACGTTTTCGAAATTCGCTTGTACCTGTTGTTCGTTGTACGCGTCGCGGTTCGTTACGATTTCTTCTTGACCGACAACGGCCGTAATGATTTCTTCCCGCAACCGCTTTTGTTCCTCAACATTGTAATCAAGGGCGTTGCGGTCAACGTTCAATATCTGTACTGGGTTGCGCAAATCTGGTTGGTTTTCCGCTTCATTTGGTACAGGGATTTCCACAAAGGACCCGGCCCCGACGATGCGTTTGTTCCCGCATTTCGGACAACGCAACAGTAATCCGGCCATATCAAGACGGTAACGGCCTTGTTTGTCACGCAAAAACCCACCGTCGCAATAATCGCCATTTTCCGCGTTCGTGAAATCGCAACTTTGTTCGTACCCGGACAAAATCGGATATGCACCCATAAGGTCCAATTGGCGTTTGGAAATGTGGAAAAATTCGAACCAATCCAAACTTTCCAATTCGGCGGACAACGGGGATGCCTTTACGTCCGGGTCGTCCAACGAAATGGGTTCGGTCCAAAAGAAACGGGCCGGGCAATAACCCAAATCGTGCGGGGCTTCAATTTTCGGCAAACCGACCAATTGGCCGGTATGCTTTTCATCGTCCCATACCCGGTACGTTTCATCGTCCAAAACAATGATTTCGTCTTTGCGACGGAAAACGATATAATCCATTTGGCCCGTTGTCGGGTTCGCTTTGTATGTAATTACATCGTCAATTGGTAGCCAATAAAAATACGGTTCCGGCAATTCGGTTGTCTGTTCCCGGGCCACGTCAACGATTAAAACGGAATTAATTTCGGATTTGAAAAATTCCCATCCTTTCGTTGACCATACTTCGGGTTCATTCAACTTGTTTAACCTGTATTGTTCCCAATCATCGCGTTGGGCGGAATTTGCGAATTGATAATTGAACGCGGGGTTGCGGCCGTCAAATATGCGGCTTAACTTGGCAAAGCATATTTCCGTTATCTCATTCGTTTTGATGGGATAACGGAAAAGTGCTTTGAACAATACAAACTTATCGTGCGGCAAGATATTTTCCACCATTGCAAGAAATTGCGTTAATGGAATAGAAATGTACGGCGAATTGAAAGACGTAACCCGTTTGACCGTGTGGAATTTGATACGCATTTGATGCAATCGCGCACGGCTCAAAACGGCGGAACGTTTATTTTCCGCTATTTTTTTCCTTATCTTGGCAACGTCGTAACCCATAGTTCACGCTAAATTCGAATTTCGTTTTTTCTGGCAATTTCCAACCGCCGTTATTCGGCATCCTTAACAATCGTTCCGCGTGGGAAAATTCAAATTCCCGGGTAACGCCGTTCGCAACCAACGTTACCGTGGTTGTCTTGGCGTTCATTATTCAGCAGGGACCAAATCGGTTAACGGGTTGAAATCGGACGGTGTGACAATGGCCAAATCGTCCGAATAATTGTCGGGATATTGCCAAGATATTGCGTTGGAATCCTTGGCGCCGAAATTGCCGTGAATCTTGGACCCGATGAACAACGCACGAATTGGAATAGGGTAATACGTGGTCGGCGTGGTTTCGTCTTGGATTGCTTCTATTTTCCCGTTTTCGTCGAACAGGAACACGCCAAGGTTTCCGGCGTTGGCTTCGCATTGCAACGCTTTCATCACCTTAATGACGGATTGAGGGATGGAACGCAAGGACCCGTCGAATTGAACGGGGTTGCCGCCCAATACCTCGGCGATACCGCCCAAATCATCGTTTCCTCCGGATGTCATACGAGCATCGCCGCCGGAATCGGCCGGGGCATTGATGTAAGGCGAAACAACCACTTTCGAACCATCTTCGGCGGACAACAACGCGGTCCAAGACGCTTTCAACTTAATGTCGGCGGTTGTGGTAAAACTGTTTCGTACTCCATTCGCTTTATACAAGCGTTGGAATGCAACTTTTTGGATTTGGCCGAAATTTTCCGGGCAAGTGACGTTCGGAATGGTCGCAATTGCGGCGGCGGCCGGGCATTGACAAATAAGTGACATAATACAGAATTTTAATTGTTTATGGTTTCACGGCTTACCCTTGGCCGCTTTCGTTTGCAAATGTAGTTATTTTTTCAAGAAATCGCACCAAATCAATTTTCTTTTGTGAAATGGGTAATTCCTTAACTTTTCGCCAAACGTGGCTAAAATCGCCCGAAAATGGCCTTAATGGACGCGAACGCCACGTGATGCGGCGTTATATGGTTTCGTATTTCCGTCGGCAATTTCCTTTTCGTATATTCCGGTCAATCCGTCCGCGTCGTCGTCGTGGGTGTTCGCATCGAACTTGCGTAAGAACCCAACGATATGGTCGTGGAATTTCTTGTACCGGGTTTCCCACCCGAACGGCATAATGATATATTGATTTACAAACGGCGCATTCGTTACAATCCGGGATTCCTTGTTTTCGCTTTGGTAAAACGGGACCGTCAACGCCCGAACCTTTTTTTTCACGGTCTTTTCGAATTGGGACCCGCCGTTGTTCGATTCAATCCACGCTTTTTGTACGCCATTGTTGTTAATCATCCGGGGTACTGTCACGGTCGTAACGTCGGTTGGCTCGTCGGTAAATTCAATGTCCGTTATCAGCACAAACAACAACGGTTCCATCCGGTGTTTGGCTTCATTCCAAATTTGATTTTCGGAACGGTAAATGTCATAAGTTGCGGCAAATAAGAAATCATCGCCCTCGTCTGCAACATCAACGTAACAACCCGAACGGATATATTGGCCCCATTCCGATTTTTCGACCCACGTTTTGAACGGTTGGTAAAGATATGCGGTTGCATCGCCCGGATTACCTTGGTACAGGCATTGGAAACCCAACGGGTCCAATTGTTTTTGTTGCAACAGGCGTTCCAACGAATGACGTTGCGGCCATAACGGTTGCCCGGGTTCCCTGTTGTCAATTTCCGTCGGTTCGCCGGTCTTGATTGCTTCAAAGTTGACCAATACCCACGCCCCGGACGGGATGTTGTCTAAATCGGACCATTTTTCTACAAAAATAACCTTTTCCGATTCAATGATTTTGCCAATAATGTCGTCGGGGTTCCATCGGGTAAACACAACCAATTGTTGCGAATCATTGTGCAAACGGGTTTGTGCAACTTTCGTGAACCAATCCCACGCGGCCGTCCGGATTATCGGGCTATTCGCTTCCGTCGAATCCTTATACAAATCATCGTAAATCATTACGTCAACGGTCTTGGATGTAAGCGAACCACCACGACCAACGACACGCAACGAACCGGTATGATTCACGATTTCGAAAACGTCCGAATTTCGCAAGTAATTATTGGCAACTGTAACAACGTTCGACCCGTTCAATTGCGTATCTGGGAATATGGCCCGGTATTTATCCGAATCAATCAAACGTTGAACGTCCCGGTTGAAATCCTTTGCAATGGTCGCCGCATACGAACAAATACATATCTTCAAATCCGGGAAATGGCCCAACATATCGGATGGAAGAAACCGGCTTGACCCTTGGGAATTATGCGTTGGTACAAGTTCATATCCCGCAAGATATATTCCGCCGTCAACCTCAATACAATTAACGTCCGCATTTCCGTATTCGTTAACAGATTCAATAAAGAATCGTTTTTTATCGTCCCGGTCCAAACACGATTTATTTTCCAATCTTTGTTGTTTTCGCTGAATGTCAAAGATTTTATCGTCCCGGTCCGGATTAAACGTTATTCGAACCTTATTGCCACAATCTTTTCCATATAGACGCGCAATGTATGTGTGTCGCGTTGGCTTATAACCCAATGTCCGCAACAACACGTAAACATCGTTTGCTAATTGGCCGTCTTTCTGGCAAAATTCGCACGTTCCCCGTGTATTGACGCATCCATCCGTATCCATCAATCCACGTAATAATTCGCGCCTACTTTCAACATCTGCCAACAAATATTCGACGGGGATATGTTTGTTGAACAATACACTAATGCGGCGCAAATCTTTCGTTTCCAATCCGCACAAATGTACACGATATGCCGTTTTGTCCTGTTTGATTTGAACCGCAAATGGCCGCAAGTGTTCAATATCTTCCGCCCCGCAACTTATCCATTTGTCAAAACTATTCCCGTCGCCCAACCAAAGACCCAACAGATACGGCGAAATAGGCAAATCACGCTTCGGCATATCAATAATTGCATTGGCCGGGATATATGGATTGCGCCGGTTCCGTCTTGAAAACAAATTTTGAGTTTCGACGATTTCCCGGATACGGCCTTTATGGTCGTCGTGGTCCGCATACACGACCCATTCGTGTTGACGGGCCGCAATCAACGAAAAGCCATCGGCGAAACACACACGTTGCGATTCGCATTTATAAACGCCGCTATTCCATTTAACACGGCGCGGTTTCCCATCTTCGCCAAATACATAATCTCCGGGCCGCAAATCCGCGTGTCTTTTCCATCCGCTTGTCGTCAATACCGGCGTATCTTCCCGCAATGCTTTTCCGTGTTGCGGCGGGGCCTGTATGATTAGTTTTTTGATTTGGCGTTTGGCGAACCGGTCCAATACGGCATAATACGCCCGATGGAACGGCGTTGGCTGAAAGTTGGGGTCCATATATTGCGCGTACCACAACAGGTTTCGCCGTGCGCCCTCTTGCAAGAACATTTCCGGGTGTTCGGTCAACATCCGGGTTATTTGCATCGTATCAACGTCCATTATTCCAAATCAAACGTTAAACCAACCATCCCATCATCATACACGCATTGTTGTTTGAATCCGTGCCGTTTGTACCACTCAACCACCCATTGTTCCGGGTCCGCCCACAAACACAACATTTTTGCGCCCATTTCCCGGGCGTGTTCCTTTGCCGCTTCCAACAAGTCATTACCAAGGCCACAACCACGGGCCGATTCCAACACGATAACATCGGACAAATACGCAACGGCCGGGTTTTCATCCTCAACGGACAATTGACACAATGCGCGACCGTCCGCAATTACGATGGTATCTTTTCGGCCCCAATTCCAAATATTGCGATGTATATATTTTGCCATATTAAATTATAAATTCCTATGTGCGCAATATCCGAACATTATTTCCCATTTATTGCGTCAATAACTTGCGCCAACAGGTTATCTGGAACATTGGCCAACGTAATGCCCGGTTTGGTTTCCGTTTCAATCTTTCCGCTTAATTCTTGGATGTGCTTATTGGACCATTCGCCCGGCGCACGGTTGCACAATGCAAAGATAATCGCCGTTGGATTCGGCGCAGCCTTTTTGTGGACAACCTTTTTTTTCGTAACCGCTTCTTTGCCGTCTTTCCCCGTTGCCGTTTCCGTTGTGGTTTCATCCCATTCGTAACCGCGTATCAGTTCAAGCAATGAACGTTTACAGTCAACTACCAATTGGGAATCGTACCATTCTTGGTATGTCTGTTCGGCCTTTTTTACTCGGTCTTGAAAGTCCGAATCTTCGGCAAGATGCTTATAAAACGTCGCTTTGGACACACGGGCGGCCGTAAAAGCGTCTTTGTAACTCTTACCGTCTGCAATGGCCTTGCACATAATTTCCACTTTGGTATCAGTCCATTGTGGTTTGCGTCCTTTCTTTTTTGGTTCGGTCTGTTCCATAATTCAGGGGTTTTTGCAAAGTTAGTTAATTTTCAAAACATAACGATTCCCGGGTGTCAATCATCCGGGAACCTATACACGCGAAACGATACGCCATAAAAGGCAAATGCGACAGTAAACCAAACGCTGCCATCATCGAAAACGATTCCAAATGTTGGCAACAACAAGAATTGTTCTTTGTTTTGAAACAATATTATCATTTCAATATTCCGTCGCCCTTAATTGCTTGTATTGTTTCGATTTCGCAAAGGATGTACGCGGCGGCGGTTGCCAATTTCTTTATCCATTCGGATTTGTTGTTACCGCCGTAATTCGTAGGGTCGCACATTCCGGCGGCCGCTTGCGCATCGAAATACGGTGCGGGTCGAAAATCGCCACGTTGTCGTTCTTTGTCAATCTTTCGTTTCGCATCGGAAACAATTTCAATCGCTGCTCTTGCCATAGTGTTTTGTGTTTTTTGGTAATACTGAAATACACGCGGGGCCGTCTTTATCAACGGTGAATCCGTCTATTTCGCACACGTATTGCGGCGCCCAACATCCGGATAACCGGCGATGGATGCAATCGCCGCATTTCAAATCGCTCAATCGTTCGGTTTCTGTTGCCATTGCCAACGGTAATTGTTCATTCTTCATCGTAATTCGTATTCCCTTTCGAACGTTTCTTTATCTACGATTTCGAACCGTTCCGGTGCAATATAAACGATGTATGAATGTTCCGGAGCGTGGGCATAAACGGAACCGGCCGCATTACGGAAATGGAACATTGCTTTTCCGCCCGGGCGGCGTTCAATTTCCCATTCGCCGTTTCCGACAAATTGCAATACGGATTCGGCGTTGTCCCGTTCAACCTGTATTGCCCGAATTTCGACCAATTTATGACAATATATGCTTCCGAATGTTTCTTGCGGGGATTGGTCACGCGTTGGCCGGATGATTCCCGGGTATTGGGTATCGGAAAACTTAACACGGACAAACAGGGCGTGACGTTCGGGGTCGTCTTTTATTTCCAAAAGGCGTTTTCCGGTCCGGCCCTCTATTGCGTCCCAAATGGCCAAAATATATTCCGGTTCGTTGTGCTTTTCGTAATCCGCTTCGAAAAAGAAATTGTCGCCGCCATTCTTCAATTCGCACGGTTTCCCGGTCACGGATTCAACCATTATCGCCAATTCAATATCGTAAGGCGTTAATCTCTGTTTCCAATAATCTTCGTATTCCATCATTCGCCAATTTCGTCAAACAATTTTTTTACGTTATCATCTTCGCCGGTAACGGTCACTTTGGCCGAATTATTCCCGGCAATGGCAAGTTCAACCAAATTGCAACCATATTCGGATGCGTTCTTTTGGATAAATGCCGCCTTTTCAACAGGCAATAAAATGGTTTTGATTGTCATTTTCTTTTCGGTTTAATATGTTGTTGCACAATATCCCATCCGTCGGAATCCAAGGCCATTGCCCGGGGATATTCCGTGATGTCGCCTTTCGGCACGATAAGGTTGTAAACGCCCAATTGGCCCTTAATCGGCATTTCCACGACGCGGCGCGGGTTGCGCATCATCCATCCGTAACCCTTGCGCGGGCGGTCCTTTTCTGGGATGCAAGTTGCGGCCCAATCTTCCGGCGTGAATTGTTCGATTGGCTTAACGTCGTACAATTCCACGAATCCGCAAGTAACGCCGGACATCCGGCCGGGCAATTCCGGTTTAGCGGATGCACAAACCAAGAGGTCGCCGCGATAATTGGTATTCCTGGTGCGCACCTCAATTGTTTTTTCGGCGTGGTATTCCCCGGATTCATCCCGGTACACAACACGCGTTAACAAATCCGCATACGGTTGTTTTACCGACAACGCCTTGTAAACGTCGTGTTGGTCCGAGTTGTAATCTTTACGGTCAATTTGCATAATCGTTCGGTTTTTGAATCCTACGGCAAATCATCATACGATTCCATCGGTTGATAACCGCCGCCGGTCGGCCTGTATTCAGGTTCCGGGGCGGGGGCCGGTTCGCGCTTTTGACCGCCCAACAATTCCATTTCTTCCACGATGATTTCGGTAACATACCGGGTTTGTCCGGCGTTATCCTCATACGACCGCGTTTGAATCTTGCCGACAATCAAAAGCGGGGTTCCCTTTTTCACGTACTGTTCGCACACGCCCGCAAGCCCGGTGCGCTTGACAACGATATTGTGCCAATAGGTTACGTTGGGAATCTGTTTACCGTCCCGGGTCGTAAATCCGCGTTCGGTCGTTGCCAATGTAAATTGCGCGACCTTTCCTCCATCTTGGAACGTGGTAATGCGCGGGTCTTGTCCAACGTTCCCTTTCAAAAATACTTTGTTCATAATCAATTAGTTATATCCGTTTTTCAAAATAAGCGTTTTTTTCGTGCTTAATCGTCAAATTTCGCTCCAGATAACAAATACTTTCGTTTATTGTCGGACCATCCGGCAGCGGCGTTCAAACTTTTCCGGTCCGCATCACGGACAAATTCAACCCATACGCCCGAAATGGCATCATCCACGATTCGCACCAAACGGCCAACAAAGTATTTCCGAAATCGGTAATATTCGCATTGCACATTAACCGACAAAACGCGTTTCGTGTTCTTTGGATGCGGCGTTTTCGGTACGCGGGCATTCCGCTTGAAATTTGCTTTGGCAAAGTCTTTCCGGATGGACCGGCGTACCAATTCGTTGTAATCTTTCATTCCGGGTCGTATGGTTCGGGTTTGTCAACGGAAACCAACACGGGTTGCAATGGTTGTCCAAATGTCAACAGGGAAACCCAAATTTTGCCGGTTTCCTGTATCTGTTTCAGTTCATCCGGGGAAAGTTCCCAACACGTATTGATTTGGCCGGTTTCGGGCTTTCCGACACGTTCGGCCGGTAATGGTTGATATTCGGGTTGGTTCGCGCCAAAAACTATGTTGGCGCCATCAAAATTTAACGGTTGCATATTCTTTTTTCAACTGTTCAACAATTAACAGATTTGCCCGGTATATCCGCATATTGCGCCGGTCGCCATTTTCCCAAACGGAATGGTGCGAAAAACACAGAATGTTAACGTTCCGGCAATCGTGGGCGGTTTCCGGGTGCGCCCCGCGTGTCATTATGTGCGATACATAAGTTGCCGAATATTGACGCAACGGCCGCATACATTCCGCGCAAATGTGCGGGTAATGGTCCCAACACCAACGATAAAACCTTTCGTTTTCCTCCGGGGTATGGCCGGTCCCGAACAATTCTCTTTGGATTGAAACCCGCAAACGGATTTCCATTGTAAAACGCCGGTCAACCAACGGTTCGATTCCGTGCGCTTTGCAAAGGTCGTATTGTTCGCGGGTATCAATCAAGAACGGTTCCATTATAAAGCGGGCATATCATCGGGGTTATCCAACGGGTCCGGTTCATCATCGGCCGCGCCGTTGTCGCCGAACAAAGACATTTGCGCCTGTTTGCCCTTGAACAAATACGCGTAAACCTCTTTTTTGATGGATTCCACGATGGTTTCCAATTCTTCCTCAAACCCGAAAGAAATCGTTACCATCTTAATACGCGGGGTGTTGATGCACGTTTTTAGGCCATTCGGGGTTTCAAACACGGCGGTAATGACAACGCCGGTGTTGTCGTCTGTTCCAGACCAAGACACGCCGCGAACCTCAATTTTGGCTAACAGTTCGTTTGCGAAATTGCGGGCCAACATTTTTTTGGATTCGGGCAATTTCATATCGTCGGATTCCAACAAAGTAAGAAACGACGTAATGTTGAACACGCGGGCCACAATGGTACGCAAGTCCGTGAACATCGCCAATAAATCCGGGTGTACGTCGCGGGTACACGTTTCGTTTCGGTCAATCAACGACGTTTCGCCGTCAACGGTTTGCGTTACTTGGTATTCCGCTTGGATTCCGCCTTTCGGCAACAATTTGACCTTGGACAAATTAAAGTCCTTTTCGGTCGGGATGGTTTGTAATTCTTTTTCCATATCGCTATTGGTATTAGGATTGTTTCTTGTTTTTCGGGGCCGCCGGTTCGGGTTGCAATACTGTTAATGCAACATCAATCAATTTCAAAATATCTTCCAATACGGCGATTTGCGCCGGGGCCGCCTTGTCCTTGCGGGCGTGAATCAACCAATTGTTGACATATTCCCGGGTTAATCCGGGCGTGTTGCGAAATTCAATTGTCTCTGGCATAATTAGAAATCGTTTTGGTCCAACAGTTCGGCCGCCGCATCGCTTATTTTTGTGAAATTTTCGATTTCCGGGGCTTTCGCCGGTTGGATGGGTAATTTATCATCTTTTTGTTTTGCGTCCAAAATAGGGCCATTTCCGGACGTTTCCGGGGCCGCTCCGAATTTCTTTGCCGCATCGGCCGCAATCTTAGCGGCATCGCTTGCCGCGTCGGCGTTAGCAAAGGCGGAAACCGGGTTATTCTGTTGTTCTTCCGGGTATTCCTTTACTTTCAGTTCAACCAACCCCAATTCAAGGATAACGGGCAAACAACGGGCAACTGCCTTTACATCCTCAATCGCATTGTGCGCCGGGAACGTTTCGCCCGGGAAACAACGGGAATACAGTTCGGAAAGATTCGGGAATTTCAACCGGCCGTTCGCCATCCGGGCATCAACCCATTTCATCGTCGGGCGCATCGTGTCAATTCGCTTGCCCTTATACAACGCGGTTTCCACGTCGTTTGCCTCGTAATATTCCCGGCCAAGTTCGCGCAAGATGTTGGCTTTGACAATGCCGGTATCGAAATGTATGTTGTGACCGCAAATTAACCCGGCATCGTGGCAATCCTGTATGAACATATCCACAACGGCGGCGAACGGTTCCCCGTGTTCCAACGCGTATTCCGTGGTTATGCCGTGGACCGCCACGGTATCATCCGGGATTTCCCACCCATCCGGGCGGATAATGTGGTTTTCAACCTTGCAACCGTGAATCCACGCCATTTGCACAACGTGCGGGTAATCTGCAAAGTCCGTGTCCCATTTGGCCGAACGGTCTGGTATGCCGGTCGTTTCGGTATCGAAAAATAAAACGTCGTTAATTGTCATTTCGTATCGCCTTTTATGTGTTATTTGGAATCAATGATTGCCCGTGTTCCGTCGGGCTTGTTACCGTACAACGTGCATCCGGCGCGGGTTATATCTTTCCATTCGCCAACCGCGTTTTTGAACGTGGCAACAGTCAAAGACCAACCCGGCCCGGTAATGGTAAAATCCACATAATTGTTTTCGTTAATCTTTCGCATATTGTTTTTTATTAAAGTGTTCTCGGGTCCTCAATATAAACATACAGGTTTTCGGCGGCAAACTGTTTCAACCATTCGATGAAATCGGAGAAATCCGGTTTGGATATTTGCCGGGCTTCCAACACTCCGCCATAATCATTGTAACAACTTGCGCATTGTTGACGCAACCACAAATCAACCTGTTTTTCGGTCCGGCGGTCGCCGTTTTCCCAAAGGGCCGTTTGTATGGTCGGAACAATGTAATTGAAATAATACGCCAATTGCAATTCGGTTGAACCGGGCGCGGCGGCTTCGAACCGGACGACAACCCGTTTGCCCTTATTGGCCGCGAAAAACGCGTTTAACCGGTCCATCGGCAACCGCAATTGTCCGTTATCCGTAATAATGCCGGATTCGCTTATTTTGTCCATCGTCAATTCGCTTTTGCTTTTGGAAGCAACACGGCTTCCAATTCCGGGTATTCTTCAACGACATATTGCGCAACGGTCAAATTGTACGCTTGCATCCCTAATTGTCGGATGTATTGACGTTCAGCAAACGGGCCGTTGTATCGCTTGGCAATTACGGCCATAAACAGTTCTGCGAATTGGTCAACGGAAACGTCAATGAATTTGTCGCATACGTGGGCGGGCAATTTGTAACCCTTTGCGCCGCCAACCTTTCGCATCGCCGCGTATGATGCGCGGGCCGTCTTGCGGGTTTCCCGTTGTTCGGTCAAGTAACCGGCCAAGTTTTCGCGGAACCGGTCGTTTTTAATGAAATCTTCGACCGTCATTCCCTGTAAAGCCTTACAAGATGCAATCTTTTGTTGTGTTTCTTTGTCAATCATATTTCCACACGTAATTATAAGCAGTTTTTTGTTTTCCTTTCAAACACGCATTTAACGAACCATTGTTTACAGGGATTCCGTTTTCAATTTTTGCGGCCGAAATACTATCATAACGCCGTATAAAATTACCGGATAAATCATACTGAACAATTGGACGTTTACGCCTTTCAACATCTTCTTTGCATCTTTTGGAACATTTACGGGTTTTCGAAATTCTTGCCCTGTTTGTTCCATAATTCGCGTTTTGTCTTGCCGTACACCATTCCAAATTTTCAACCCGGTTATCTGTTTTGTTTTCGTTTTTATGGTTGACTTGCGGCAACCCGTCCGGATTCGGAATGAACGCCAACGCTACCAACCGATGAACGGCAAACATTTTGTGTCCTTTTGAATACAGAACAACAACGTTATAACCATTCCCGCGATTTGATTGTTTCAAGATTCTTTCACGCACAAAATGTTTGTTCGCATCAACCCGCGCAAGACTTTTAACACGTCCCAAATTGCTAACTTGATACAACCCGGAATAACCGGGTACATCTTTCCAAATTTCGCTTTGCATTTCTTGCCGATTTAATATGTTACCGATTGATTGAAAAGCGCGGCCGGGCAATCGGCGTACCTTTTCGGATGGGTTGCAAATTCATCCTATCCGCGCATTCAAAGTCACTATTTTTTCTCAAATTCCGTATATTCTTCAATGCGCAATTCTTCTTGACCGCGTACCACGTTCTCAACGAAGCCCTGGAAATGATTTTCGCGGGCAATTTCGATAATTTCCGCCAACCTCTTTGCGCCCAAACTTTCGCCACGTGCAATTCGGAATATCCGCGTATTAGGATTTGACGCAACAACCAGTTTCGTTGCCGTCATTAAAATTTGAGAATCGGAAACCTTGCCCGGGACAAACGGAATGCCGTTCAACGTCAACCCATCATCAGTAAATGACAACCCGGCAATCGGCAATTCGGCGGATGCAATCAACCCAGCGCGTTCGCTTGCCAATTTGTCAATGTCCGTATCCATCTTTTCGGCCTTGGCCTTGACGGTTTCGTACTGTTGTTTCTTTTCCTTGTATTGGCAGACAAGATTGTACCTTTTGTTGTGGGCTTCCGCATCGGCCAACAGGGCCGGAACGTCGGTTTTTTCGGGGTTGTTTGCTTCGTACTTTGCCAACCAACTTTCGCCGTTGGCCTTGCGTTCGGCAAACGCTTTGCGGTCGGCTTCGATTGCGGCGATTGCTTCCGCGTGGGCGGCATCAGCCTTTTCGCGGGCAATCTTTGCATCGGCAATGGCCTTTTCGTACGCGGCTTTCGCGGCGGCAACAGTTTCGTCAATGGCCCGTTTCGCTGCGGTCAACGTTTCGTCAACCACTTTCATTCTGTCGGGGATTTCGGCCAACTGTTGAGTGCGTTGCGCAACGGCGGCGCGTACCGTCTTTGCCTTTTCAATCAATTGCGCATTGGTCTTTTGGCGTTCCATCAACGCGGTAACGTCCACGGGCACGGCGTATTTCTCAACATCGCCCGGGGCCAACTGTTTTTCGATGGATTCATACAGGGCGGCAAACGTCTTTACATCCCGGTTTACGCCGGTGCGTTCCGCTTTCATCGTTGTAACGGTTTCGTCAATTTCCGCAATCCTGTTCCGGACCTTTTCGGGCAACAGAGATTTAACCACGGCAATTTGTTTGCGGCGGCCCTCGGCGGTTTCGGACCAACGGGAAAATTCCACCGCGTCGAAATCTTGATACCCGAAAATGCGTTGCAACATCGAAACGTTGTTAGTCGCCATCCCGGTTGTCTTTTGCTTGATGGTAAGCGTTCCGCGTGGGTTCGCTTCCGTGAACGACAATTGTACGTCGTATTCTTCGCCATCGTCGCCCACAACCATTTTGGCAAAGCCCTTTGACGCGCCGTTACGTAACACATCGTCACGTTGGCCGGTCAACAGTGCGCCTATTGCCTTTAACAATGTGGATTTGCCTAATTCGTTGTCTCCGGTCACGAAATAAACCGTTCCGTCAAAGTCGGCGGAAAACTGTTCGATAACTTGGAAATTCAACAATTCCAATCTTTTAATATACATCGTATCGCCTGTTTGTGGGGCCGGTTGCCCGGCCCCGGGTTAATGAATTATAACTTAAAATTCGACATATCGAAATAACCGACAACCGCTTTTTCTCCGCAATTCCACGCGTCCAGAATAACACCATCAACACACGCGGTTTCGTGGGATGCAACCGTAATGACATAACGGCCGGTTGGGTGCGTTTCCGCAAACTGTTTCGCGGTCATTCGGGATTTACCCTTGACGGCCGAGCAATGGGTCCAAGCCGCGCCGCCCTCAATCAACCAACGGCGGAATCCGGGGCCGTCATTCGGTACGTTGAAATCCCGGCGGGCCTTGGCGGTCAAGTATTCGAACGATTCGACCCACGAACAGGAAATGGCGTTGGCCAACGCACGTATGGCGCAATCGCCACGGTCCCATTTTAAGCCGCGTTTTTCAGCCCAACACGGGTTCGGGTTCTCAATCCGGAAATGCGGCCCGGATTGGTAATACTTTTGAAATCTTTTCGTGTCCATCATAAGACATTTGGTTTTATGTTTCCGGGAATCGGCCCGGTCCGTTTTCGTACCCGTGGCCGGATTCGAACCGGCACACCATTACGGTACAATATTTTGAGTGTTGCGCGGCTACCATTTCGCCACACGGGTATTTTTTTTGGTTGCGCCGCCCCGATTCGAACGGGGAATACAAGTGCCAAAAACTTGGGTGTTACCGTTACACTACGACGCAATTCCTTATTTCCTCAAATCGTTTGCCATACAACGAAATAAAAATTCCATCATATATATTTTTTCGGTAGTCCCATTTTCGCGTATTTCGTCAATCCTTTTGCGCATTTCCTCAACATTGTGCATATAACCGTGTTCGGCTCTTTCAGCAAACGCCATATAATCGGCCATCGCAATAATTTCTTCTTTGGTAATACCGCTAATTGTGTACGTCCCGTTTTTAAGTTCCTTTGCTTTCATAACTCATTAGTTTTATATCCGGGAACCGGCCCGGGCCGTCGGGTTGTAACCTCAACCCGGATACAAAGGTAAGTATTTATTTTTAATTACCAAAACTTTTTTCATTTATTTTTCAAACAACGTTGGCGGTTCAATGATTTTCGGCAACCAGACAACCGTTCCGGCCGCCAATGCCTGTTCAAACGCCGCGTCGGTTTCCCGGTGTTTTCCTAATTCGTGCCAATGTTTGTATTTGGCACGCTTGCAAAATACCCGGTACGCTCCGTATGGGTCGCGATGAATACAAACATTAACCATTGGTTATTCGTGCAACTAATCGTTCCAACTTACGTTCTCGTTCCCTTGCTACCTCTTCATAACCGTATATGATAGATAATTGTTCCATCATAATTTGCACGTCGGCTATTTCCGTTATTATATCGGCATCAGTAACACGGCCCCGTGTTTCTTTCATTAATGCGTTTATCAATTCGGACGTTTCTTCAATTGCCATCCGCTTTTGTGATTCTTTGCCGTATTTCTTTACCGCCCTCGCGCAAATATCTTTCAATCCGCCCAATTTCAGTATAAACCATTGTTGCGGGTTTACCTGTCCATTTATACAATTTTCGGCGGCATTTCGTTTAGTAAATGAAATGTCCGACGTTTGCAACGTCCCACATAAATAACGTGCTATTTTATACTTAAAATTCATAAATCAAACAATTTTGGTGTCTCCAACAACCGGGCGTTATTTTTGCCAAATTTTCGATTTACGGGCATTTTGGCCCGTCTTGGTACAACTTATCCATTTTTCTTTTTGCGTGTCTTTACGGGCTTCTTTTCGGCCTTTCCGGCCGGGCGTCCTCGTTTCTTGGGTTCTGTACCCGATTTTGTGGTTTTGGGTACGCGTTTCCGTGTCTCTGGAACATTTTTAGTCGTTTTCGGTACACTTTCGCCGGATTTTAGCACGGATTCTTCCAATTTTGGAACGGGATTGTTGCACCAGAAGAACATCCCGGTTCCGGTCCTGTAAAAGTATTCGCACGACCGGCAACCCGGGGTATCAATCGTTACGTTCTTTCCGAACGGACACGGGCCGGTTATGGTCGTAAATATCTTGGTCGGCATTTCAAAATAATTTTAGGTATTCACGTTCCGGCAAATTCGCCTTTACCCATTTCGGTTCATTGACCAACGCCCAACGTCCAAAATGCATTAACAACAGGGCATCCGCGTTCCATAACGTAACATTGACGCCCGGGTAATATTGCGCGGCCGCTTCCTTGTAACGGCGTTTCCGGTCGGCCTTTTCTTCGTGTTGGCCGCGTACCCTCAATTTCAATTTGGTTTGCCACGAAAGAGGATGAACCAATACATACGGGATTCCGGCCGTTTCAATTAGGGCTTTCAAGTGTTCAAAATTGGCCATCATCTTTTGTATCCTGTACAACTTTCCCATTGCGGCCCGGTCGCCCTGTACCATAACATCATCGGGCCGGACGGACAATTTTTCAAGAAACACAATCGGTTTGAAATTGTCGTTGTAATACGCGAATAAATCCCGCAATTCGGTAATGTCTTTCGGCATCCTTACGACCTTGACGTTTTGGCCCGGAATGAATACCGCCAGACCGCCATTGCTTCCCGGGTCAATCCCAATAACCGCCGAAATCTTAATTTTCTGTTCCATCTTTCGTTGTAATTTTTCGGCCCTTTGAATGACACGCCAATTTTTGTAATCTTGGCAATCCCGCCCAAACGGACCGTTGTATTTAGTGCAAATAATTCCTGCGTAAACGTTGTGTAATTCATACAAATATTTGTCCGGCCGTGGCCTTTGTATGAATTGTTTTTGACCATATCGGCACGTCGTACACGGCTTTTCCATCAGTCTAATTTGATATAATCCGTTATGTTAATTCCGTTGGCCGCCATCTTGGCAAATGCGGCTTTCAACGCCTTGCGCCGGGCCAATACGAACGAACCGTGTTTCAATTCCGGGTCGTCGGTTCCAGATTCCTTTAACCGGCGAACGTCGCCGATATATCCGCGCCGGGCGTAATCGTTGATTGTGCGTTGCAAAATTTCCTTTTGGTCGGCCAATGTAATTTCGATTTCATCAGCAAGCCCGACGGCAGCCAATTCGTTGTAATATAACATTTCGTCAATTGGCGACATTTCGGGCAACCGGCGGTTTTCCTTGAATGATTCGAACGCCTTGATACATCCTTTCCGGGTTTCGTTTCTGTAATACTTTTCGCGTTCTGGGTCCGGTTTGGGTTCTTCTTTCGGGACCGCTTCATGTGCTTTCCTCAATACCCACGCCCGGCGGCCTTTGTATGCGTTCAAAATCTTGCAAACATATTCAGCGTTGAATTGTTGGTAATGGTTCCGGTCGGGTTGGCCATCGCGTCCACGCGGCAAGAAATCATCCAATTCTCCGGTTATGCTCATTTCGAAAGCCATCCGGAAATCCTTTAACGTTAAACCGGTATAATACCGTTTCAGTATTTCGGCGGTCCGTATTACCAAATATTGGCGGTCGCTTTCATCCGGGGACCTGTACCCAACATCTTTGCAAATCCATTTCAAGGCCACGGCCAATTCGGCGGAAAGTTCGGCGGCGTTATATTCGGCAATGGTTTTCGCCGTGGACGCAAGAAACACGGCCCTTTCAACAGGTCCCAACGCTCCCATAACGGCGGGAATCTTGACCATTTCCCGGCGTATCATAACGGCCGTTTTCTGTACCGGCCGGACGGCAATTTGGTTGTTGTTCTGTTCCATCGCTTAATCAGCCATATCTTGTAAATATTTGATTGCATCCGGGGACAATGCCGGCCCGGTCCCGCTTTTCCGGTGCAACTTGCCCTTTTCCATATCGCCACGAATGAAATTCCGCGCCGTTGCAATCCAATCTTTCATTTTTCGCCCGTGTTGCGCGGACCAATCGGCAACGGCGTGGTAATAATACACAATATCCACGTCCGCAAATTTCGGGGCCGTAAATTCGGCGGCAAACGCATTGTAATCAGCGAACCTGGAATTTTCGAACAGACACGCGGCCGGTTCAGCGGTCCGGTGCGGCCGGGTAACTGTAACCGTTTCAAATGCCGGTTCGGTCGGGAATAAAACGCCGTCGGCGGTATCTTCTATGTTATCAATAGAATTATCTTTATTATCAATATTCGTTGCTATTTTAGCAACACCCCCCGTTGCTATTTCAGCAACACCCCCGTTGTTGTTTTGACAACGCCCCGTTGCTATTTCAGCAACGCCGTATCTGTTTGCGACATAATGGCAAAATTTCACGCCGGAAAAGAACATTTCGCGTTTCTCAATCAATCCCCGGTCAATCAACCGGTCAATAATCTTTTTGGCGTTCTGCTTCGTCACGTTCAAGGCCGATGCAACGTAATTCAATGACCCACGAAATTCGGTCTCTTTGTCTTGGGTAAATCCGTATATCAACGAATAACACAACAAATCGTTCCCAGACAATCCAAGTTCGACAATAGCGAATCCGGGAACCGTTATGTAATTATCAATTTTGAATGTTCGCGTTTCCATTTAACTAATTCTAAAAATTGAATAATCATAATAACTAGCACATCCGGGAAAATGCAATTTCATATCTTCGCAATTCTTCCGACACGACCAAATTTGCAATTTGTCGTAAACATCCAACGCGGCATTTATGCAACGCCGTTCGTAATCCATTGGACGTTGTGCGGCAATTCCTTGGAAATCAAAAAATCCGTCAAGATTTACGCAAGATGTATTCCGGACCCAATGCAATTTCCGGTGCAAATCTTTCGGCAACAACAAAAGGTTTTCAATGTTATTGTTGTCCCTGTTGAAATCAATATGGTGTATTTCATATTCCGACGGAATCGTTATGCCATAATGATTTTCATATAGTCGTCTGTAATCCATAAAATCAAAAACGCCCCGTATTTCGGTCAACGGTGGCCGCCGTTGGCTTACTTTACAGGGCATTAAATTTCAGTTCGTGCGCGGCCACACACGTTTGTTGCCACAAATATAGTTATTTTTTTCCATCCGGCAACAGTAACGACAAATTTTGCGTTGGTGCAATCGCTTTGCGTATTGCCTCAATCCGGGTATCGTTGGCAACCAACGATACAACAGGATAACGGGACGATACGCCCGGTTTGTTACTCTTGGCAAACTGTACAGATAAATCAAACACACTTTGCGTAACCGTTCCGCGCATCATTTGCACACCGTCGAACGATTCCCGGATATTCCGGACGCTTGATGCCTTGCCCTTGGTCGAAAATTGCCACACGCCAACGATTCCCCGGACGGCCGGGACAATGAACCGCAATGTTAAGACAATATCCCAGTTGTCGGTCCCGCGCTTGGTCGGGTTGTTCTTTGCGATTTGGTCCATAATATCCGGGTAAGCATCAACCGAATATGGAACGTATTTTTTGCCGTCCCAAATTTCGAACGTCCGTCCGTCGCCCTTGGCAACCAATGCACCCGCATTGTCGCGATATTCGTACCTTTCGTTGCATACCTTTTCCGGGGAATCATCCGGGAATATTACTTGGATGGTTTGCGGCTTATCGCCCAACGCTTGCGTGAACATCCCGGCATACTTTCCGGCCGGTATGAAATAATCCACGGACACCGGGTATTCCTTGCCGTTTTGGCCCATCTGTTTTTTGCCGATGTGCAACCGGCCGATTTCGGGCAATTCAAGGATTGCCGCGCCCTGTTCATTTCTGTAAATTCTTCCTCGCATAGTATTACCGTTTTATTTCATCAACATATTTTGCGTTTGTTCTCCAAACCGCACCACAAATTTCGCATCTTATACAACTATAATCGGAATAATTATATCTATATCCACCAAATGCGGAATAATTGCAGTGATATTGTAAAATTTTCCATCTACGTTCTGGAATTTTCTTTGAACGTTCGCTACAATGACAGGTCATATTCTTTCGGTGTTGACGGTTCGGCAAATGCGTAACGTTGGATTGCATCGGCAAACGCGTTTTGTGCATTTTCCATTGCCTTTTTCAAGTTTTCGACGTGTTCGGAACGGCGCATAAGTTGGGCTAATTCGGCATCCTCAATGTTGAGATACCAAACTGTTTCCGACGAATTGATATTGCGCATTTCGGTTGCATCTTCCTTGGCATTGCAACGCAGTCCGTTCGACAATCCAACTGAATGCGTCCCATCATTCATTTGCTGAATAAGACGAACACGTAAAACGTCTATTGAATTTATTTTCACCCGGTAAACCGGCGACCCAATTTGTAAATCTTTAACCGTCATATTACAATTCATTATCAACAAAATATTTCATATCGTCACGGAAAATTTTACGTTCCGATTCTTCCGCCGTAATCAATTCATAATACAATCGTTCGTCGAATATTTCGGCCACGGCATTATCCAACAATGAAATCAATTTTTCGGGTTTTACGGCATCTAATTCAACTTGCCCCAAACCGTCCCAATTCGCCGTCCGGGAATCGGTCAATTTTGCCGGTGCGGGTGGTAATTTCCACGCCAAAACCTGTTCTTCCATCAAACACACGCGGCGTACCTCAATATCTGGACATCCTAAATTTATGATGTTTTCCTTTAACGCCCGGGGTATATCTTCGCCGGATGGGTCATAATCGCCGAAATACAAAATGATTGGTATTTTACCATCCATCGCGGCGGCACGAAAACGTATTGCGGCATCGTGTAAGAACGTCAACGATGGATAACCTTTACACGCACCAAGGGCAATTCCATAACGTTTGCACGGCTTATAAAAAACGCCCTCCAACGCTTTTTTTTCAATGAAAACTTCCGGATAATATGGTTGGTTTTCCCAACGGTTTTTGTGGTATGATGTCATCCACAAACGGACCTGTTCTTTGGCAATTTCTTCCGCATCTTCCAAATAGGTTAATTCGGATGATGTGGAACAGGCCAAGGCCCGGTCGCGGTCACTAAACGCGTCAAACGCAATAACGCCATCCCAACGGGCTTGACCGGTTGCGGCAACAACGCGTTTATAATGTTGAATGTCGTTTGTCATTCCACGGCTTACTAATTGATAATGCAAACCGCGAATTGTCAAAACACCGGGTTCGTATCGGCTTAATATATCAACGGAATTTTCAATAATCCAATCCCGCGTAAACATATCTTTCGTTCGTTGTGCCATCTTACAGTTCGATTTCGTCGTTTAACAAATTATCCTTTGCCGCCTGTTCCGCCATCTGTTCCGGCGCAGGTCCGGCGGGCTTGGCCGATTCCGGTTCATTTTCCCAAGGCAATTTGTCTATTGCGCCATCATCCGGTAATTTTCCCGGAATTTCCGTTTTAACGGGCTTTTCCGGTTCGGACGGGGAATTTATCGGTTCGGTCTGTTCGGCGCGTTTTACGGCCCGTTTTCGGCCTTTCTTGGCGGGTTCCGGCGCATCCTGAGAAATTCCCAAGGCTTTTAAGGCAATTTCGATTTCCTCTTTGGAAATTTCCGGGGCTTTCGCTGCCTGTTCGGGCGCGTCCTTTTCGGCCGCTTTCGTCTTGATAAGTTCGGCCAACGACAAATTCAAGATGTTGTCGGAAATCTTGCCTTTGTCAAGGTCCAAAACGCCGCGTACAATCGTCAACGTGTTATCCCGCTTTTCATCCTCAATCGTTGCCAACGCCAACAGGTACGGCAATTTCTTGGCGTTCTCGGAATCCGTTTGGTCTTTCAAATTGTACGTCGGGGCCTTGCGCCAATCTTTCGGCGAAAAGTTGAACACACGGGCAACCGGCATTTCTGGATAATGGACATTCCACATTTCCCGGTATAAATGCAATTGCAATTCGTGTTCTTCGTAAAAACCTTTCCGGCCGCTTTTGAAATCCACAATTGCCACGAACGATTTTCCGGTTTTCGGGTCAGTCATAACGCACGGCAAGTCAAGGCAACCGGCATAATGGAATTTCGGATGGTACAAGCCGATTTCTACGGCCAACGGCTTTACGTTCCAATCCTTTATGAATTGGGCGAACGCCAACACATCTTTTCGTACTTTCGGCAACCATTCGGCAAACACCTTTTCGGGCAAGTTTTCCCGTTCCATATATGTCAACAAGGTGGCCGGGACGGAATCAAAGTCGTAACGCCGGTTAATAATAAGCGTTTCAAATTGGCCGTGCATAAACGTTCCATACGCGGCGGCCAAATCCCGCTTTTCCGCGGAACCGTCCTTGCCGTTGGCAATCATCCAATCCAACAGGGCGGGCGGGGTCGGCATAACCTGTTTTAACAACGTCGTGACGGACGGGTAAAATTCCGGTTCCCCAGCATCGTTGAAGCGGTAATAATACCGGTGTCCGTCGGAATTGAGTTGGAACAACCGGTACGCGGGTTCTTTCAACGCATCCGCATTGAAATACACGGCGCGGATTTCTTCAACAGTCATTCCGGGCGCAATTTCCATCGCCTGTTCCTTTTCGGGTTCGACCAATGCGGCCAACGCCGGGTCAAATGTCATTTCGTCTTTCATCGTATCGCCTTTTTATTATTACATCCGTGCGAAACGGATAACTTCACGTAAAAACACACCAAAGAAAACCGCCGCAATGACGGCAACGGCATAAACGGCCGTTTTCCAGAAGATACCGACAATTGCCGCGATAAGGACAACGCCCCAAACAATTGTCCAAAACAAATTCAATGTACTTTCGTATTTCATAACCTTATTCGTTTGATAGTCCAAACAGGAAATCGGCCGTGCATCCGGTCATTTCGCAAATTATGTTTACCCATTCCGGGGAAATGCGGGCGGTCGCACCGTTACACAACGCCGTCATATTTACCTGTTGGGCGGCCGTTGTGGAATCCGGCCAAAGACGGGCCGCAATATCCTTTTTGAATACCTTTTTGCCCTGTTCCTTTGCGCGGGCAATCGCTTGTTCAATTCGCATCATAATTCATTTTCGGTTTTAATAGTTTCGCCGCAATTACGGCATTCGTAAATGTAATTGTCAATTTCGTATGAATTGGGCGTGTAATAGTCGCCATCTTTCAGTTCGTGGCCCTCTGTTTCGATAAACTTTAATTCGCCGCCGCAATGCGGGCAATCGCCATCGCCCACGATTGTAAGGGCGCAAAACGCGTCGAACACGTCGGCCGGGATGGAACGGGTTTCGTCGCCATACAGGTATTCGGCCAAGACGGCGCACACATTGGAAACGTATTGCGTTCCGGCTGCCGCCAATACAGATTCGCCCCAATTGTCGGGCGTGTCCTCAATCATACCAGCATCAATGAAACGGGCGCAAAGTTCGACCGCCACGGTTTCGTGTTCAACGGATGCGACCTTTTCGGCCGCAACTACGTTCAAATTTTTGTCAATCTTGAATCGCATAACAGTTCCGGGAATCCGCCCGGTCGGGGGTCTTATTGGCCCCGGTTGCGCGGGGCCGGGTTATTTACCAAATCGTCACATCCTGTTTGTTAATCCCGCAAATGAAGCAATGGGCGTAAATATCGTTCAAATCTTTGTTGGCGGCAAGTATCGCCGCATCGCGGGAACGAACCAATTGCCAATACGTATTGTTGATGTCGTCGCAAATATATTCAACGAAATACGTTGTTTTCGTGCGGTTGGCAGTTTCAATTGTTGTCATAACTCTTTTCGTTTTTTGTCCCCGGAACCCGCCGGGTCGGTTGGGTTGCTTCCTCAACCCGGATACAAAGATAGGTATTATTTTCTAATTACCAAAAATATTTTCATAATTTTTTAGTGTTTTATTTCCGGCCATTAAATAATCGTCTTTGGCTGTCAAAAAATCTTGGACAACTTAATTTTCCCGAATTTTCGATTTAAGGCACGTTTGGCGCAAAGATGGTCCGTTGGCCCACTTTCGAGAGAAAGCCCACCAAATCGCCCGAAATGGGCCAATACGGGCATAAAGGAAACACGGCCGCATTTCACAACGCAACCGTGCCATTATCCTTTATAAAATAGAGCAGATTTGAAACAAAGATACAAAAAATCCGGGGAATTCCCGGGCCAATGTTACTTGCAAATTTCGTTGTTGATGTGTTTATGTATTAGCGTATATACCGCCGTTATGGCCTGTTTGTTTTCGTTGTATTCCTGTTGGGTACAATCGGCCACAAAGTTTTCGAACACCCTGTACAGGTCTTGCAACTGTTGTTTGGTCATTGTGTATCGGGCGCATCCGGATTCGTCAATGATTCCTTTTTTGTGGTATCCGTGTTCTTCCATATCCCGGTTTGCCGCGTCCATTGTTTCCCGGATTTTGGAACAACATACGCCGTTTTCATCTTGGTAATTGGCAATGTATGCCGTGCGGCCGTTCAACCTTATTTCGTTTACGCGGCCATTGCGGCGTTTCTGTTCGTTGTAATAATTTGTGGACATATTCGGTTTGGATTGTGGGGCCGGATGCCCGGCCCCGGGTTTAACTATTCAACAACGGTAATAACGTGGGTTACGCTCATAGCCTTGCCATTTGTTCCCGGCTTTCCGGCATTGCGCCACGCAACTAAACGATATACATTGCCGGTTACTGTCACTTTGTAATCATCGAATTTGTAGATGGTCAACAAAAAGTTAATGCGTTCGTCAATCCATTTCGCCGCGTCCACGAATCCGCGATGGTTAATTACCTTTCCGTTGTCCATCAGCGTTGAAACCTTTGCTTTCATTGCGTATTTGGTGTTGATTTTTACCGGGAACCGGCCCGGGCCGTGGGTTTCTTTATCGAACCCGGGTACAAATATAGGGCTTTTTTCTTAAAACCAAAAAATTTTTCTTAATTTTTTTACAAAAGTGCATTTTTCTTGAATCTGGGTGTAAGATTCCGGACCGAAACCCGTATATCAATGTGTCGAATACAGGAAAAAGCCCGTAAGAATCAAAAAGAAATAGGGAATTGGCGTATTTCGCCGAAATTCCCTATCTTTGCCGTGTCTTTTTACCCGTATCGCCCTCCACGGTATTTTGACCGCCGCACCCGGTTCGCCGGGTGTGGTTTTTTATTGCCTGTTGTGCTGATTCCTCGACCGGATTCGTGCGGCCAATTCCGGCTGATTCTTGCACATATAATCATACAGGTACAGTTCGCCGTAAAAGCCGGTTTCCACTTGGTAACGTGCCATCGTTTCCGGGTCCAATTCGATGCAAGACACGTACATTTCTTTGCGAACGTCCCGATGCAAGGCCCGTTCAAACGTTGGGTCAATGTATTTGTCCCCAATCTTGACAAATGCGTGTTCAATTGGCAATAGGCCGTTATAATACGCGTAACCCTCAACATATTTAACGGGCGGTATGTTCGGGTCATAATGCCCGGTCATCCATTCGACGCATTCAACCAATTGGGCCGCATTCTTATAACACATTTTTTGTTGCGTTTTGTACCCGATGTTCTTAAATAACATTTCCATTTGGTCCGGCGTGAACACGTCCCGCATCAGCACACATTCAACCACCCGGGCGTCGGCCGCCCTCTGTTTGTAAAACGCTTTTTGTTCTGGGTTCCATTCCAATCCCGCCACGGCCTTTAATTCATCAATGATTTGGTTTGTTTCCATCTTATCGCAAATTTGGGGTTGTCTTTTCGCCACCGTCCTTTTCTGCAATGGCAATGATAACGGCCGCGTTCTTTTCATCTTTCGGGACAATGACGTTGGCGTATTTGTCCCAACAATCGAACAGGTAATAAACCGGGCGCGGTTCGTGCAACATCAACCCGAAATGGAACAGTTCGGGCCGCCGTTCCTGTTTGAACGCAAAGGCCAAAACTTTGCAATCCTCAAACCGGATTCCGGACTGTTCCAATATTTCCCGGTACATTTGTTCCCGGGTCGCTTTACTTGATTTCTTGGCCATAATCCTTTCGGTAATTCTCAATCGCTATCCGGGCAGCCGCCGCCGGTGTTATCGCGGTTACTTGGTATTTCTTGTGCGGCCCTTGTTTCCGGCCTAAAGGGCGGCAAAGACAATCGAAAATCGTGTAACGGTTGCCCGGTTCCGGACGGTCCAACGGGCTTTTCGAAACCTCAACGACCGATGATGCCGGGTTGGAAAATCTGTACTTTTGCATATCTGTTTATTTAATTGGTTTAACAATCGTTCCGGGCCGCCACAAACCGCGTTTCTTCGCGTATTTAGTAGCCGTCTTTTCATCCGTTGCGTAAATGACCGCCCCGTTTACGTCCCAACGTGGCAAATCCGTTCTGGATATGGGCTTGACGTAAACTTTGGACGTCCCCGTGTCGAATAACTGTTTATCGTTTGCCGTCGCCATAATCATTGCGCCCATCGCTAATAATTGAAATTTTGTCCGTGTCATATTTGTTGTTTTAATAGGCCGATTTTCCGGCCCGTTGTTACTTTTCGAAAAAATTTGGAACAAGGGTTATCGCCGGGTATTATCGAACCATATTTAACTGACCCAAAAGAACATACGAAATTTCGTATTGGTCGGGATTAACGCCGTATCTTTCGATGTTCAAATTGAGGGATGCCGGGGCCAAGAAAAAACGCTTATTGTCTGGGGTACGCCAAGACGTGAAACGGAAACCGTTAATTTCCTTTGTGGCCATCGTTTGAAACGTGCCAATCGCGTTACGGGTTATCGCTTTCATAATTCGGGAAAATTAAGCAACGTAAAACGAAATCTTCAAACCACGGCGCAATTTGCATACACATTTATCATTCATCGAAGCAAATGCCCGGTCCAAAAGACGGTTGCAAAGTTCAATATCGTTGACCATTTTAAGGAACCCGGAAACGCCAACAAGCGTATTAACCTTTTTGCCATTGTACAGGCCGTAAACCTTGATTTTGTAATTGTGGTTAATTTTGCGGGTAGTGTATTTTAACGTTGCCATAACTGTTATTGTTTTAATCGCGGAACCGGCCGCGTCCGTCGGGTTGTCATATCAACCACGGCACAAAGGTAGTCATTTATTTTTAATTTCCAAAAGTTTTTTCTATATTTTTTCAAGTTCGGGCCAAAATAAGTTATTTTTTGCGTTTCTTCGATTTAAGACACTTTTACGGTCCGGACGATAACTTGTACCACCCGGAGCGGGAAACGTGCTAAAAACGGCCTAAAAATGCGAAATCCGTGATGAAACGGAAAAACCGGGCCACATTTCGCAACGGGACCCGGTTGGTATGGTAAATAGAAAAATAAAGGTAGGCAAATATACTGTTTATTTCTCGATAACTACGTATTCTAATCCCCTTATGGAATTATGCGGCGATTTTGAAACGCAATCCAATTGGCGGTCTTTTATCCTTTTCGTTTTCCACCAAAGGAACCGTTTGTAACGGACGGATTCAACCAACAACAGGGAATCCCGGTGTTCCATCTTTCCCGTAAATTCATCTTTGGTTAACAGTCCATCGAAATTGTACCACGCATCCCCGCAATGGACCGCCACGGATGAAACTCGTACAGAATCCCGGATAACCACGGTATCGCGTGGAATGGCCCGCAAATCAATGATGGTTTGGGATTGGGTTTTGTTTACGGCGGCCAAATCCCGGTTGCGTTGTTTCAACTCTTTTATCAACGCCGCATCATCCGCCCGGAACCGTTCGTATTCCTGTACGGTCAATTCAAGAGATTGCACCCGTGCGGCATTCAAAGAATCCCGGACCCGGTAATGTTCAACGTTCGACAACAACGTTTCCGTGTTGCGTTCATACCTGTTGCGTTCGTCTTTCAATTGCGTTATCCGGGCGGATTGCCCCCAAATAATAGCCACGACCGCCAAAATTGCGGCGGCAATGACAATGTAAACCCATTTTTTCATAAAATCAGTCGTATTGTTTCAAAATGTACCTTTGCAATCCGTTCACGCCCCGCATCTGTCATTAGAAATTGATAATCTTTATAATTATCCATAAACAAATTTTCGGACAATACCGCCGGGCATTTTGTATGTTGCAAAATATAAAATTGGCTTTCTTTGTCTGCGTCCCCGTCGGAATAATCCGCCCGGATTCTCCATTGGTCGCCAAACTCTGCCCGCCATTCGTTTGCTAAAATTTCGGCTATTCGGTCGGATTTTGTTTCGCCCTTTGTCGTGTAACACTCCCAACCTGTGCCGCCCCCGGCGTTCGCGTGTATGCTAAATAAAAAACATTTGCCCCCGGTTTCGCTATATATCTGGTTTGCACGTTCGCAACGGGCTTGCAATGATACATCGTTATTTTCCGGGACTAACACGCGGTATTTTATCTGGACATTCGTACACATTGCCGCTATACGCTTGACAATATCGCGGTTAAATTCCCATTCGTATAAAATAGGCAAATTCTCTCCGAATTGGGGGGAACGTTTGCCCGGCGTATTGTCGCCGTGTCCGTTGTCAAAAATCGGTATTAACTTTTGATTCATCATTGTTCATTCTCTTTATCGTGTGCCAATTGGCAATAACCGATACGTTCGCAACGCTTTTTCAAACGTTCATCGTTTGCCAAATCAATAGGACAAACTACGTTTGGGTCTGTGTATTTGTATTTGCAAAAATGCGATTGCATAATGACCGACGATTTTTCCGCCGAATCCAACTTTTCCCGTTCGTAATCCGCGTTCCGTTCTTCATAAAACTTTTTTTGTTCGGCCAACAGGTCCCGGAACATATCATACGGCGTTTTTCTCTTATCTTCTCGGGCCTTAATCCAAGCCCAAAGGCCGCCGCCACCAAGGAAAGCGACGGCCAATTTTGCAAGTTCGACCCAAATGTTTGTTTCCATCATCGTTATAATATAACAAATTGTTTTTTCAAAAAAGACAAAAAGAAGAAGATATACTATTGTATCAAATCTACCTCACAGTACATCTTCAATTCGCCACTTGAATTTTTCGCTACCTTGGTCTCATAGGCTCGGCTCCGCACTCCGTCAATTGTGAGATATGTATTTGACGTTCTTTGCAGTCCTTGAGCAAATTTGTAGTTTTGAACTTGAGCGGATGGAGATGACGCCCCCTCACCTTTGAAAAGTATGAATTGGCATCCGTCCCCAAAGTGGTTGTGTATATAATAGTCGTACTTTGTTGTGGCAGACGATGAAGATGCGAATTTAATGTAATTGCAATCATTCCCGATGGTATTGTAACTGCAACTATTACCGAAGGTGTTGGAAGCGCAATTATTACCGAAGGTGTTGGAATCGCAATTATTACCGAAGGTGTTGTTGTCGCAATTATTACCGAAGATGTTGTACTGGATATTATGCCCAAAGGTGTTGTTTTTGCAACTATTACCGAAGATGTTGTCGCTGCAATTATCCCCGAAGGTGTTGGAACCGCAAATATTACCGAAGGTGTTGGAGGAGCAATTTTTTCCGAAGATGTTTCTCTCGTATTGATTCCCGAAGGTGTTGGAACCGCAACCATTACCGAAGGTGTTGTTGTTGCAACTA
>JAEDOP010000114.1 GCA_016301865.1 Alphaproteobacteria bacterium | reverse complement strand
ACCTTGGAAATAATAAACTGGATATAACCCGTCAATGCCGCGCGCCCTGTAATTGTCCAGTGTGGGTCGGCGGACGAGGACGAACGATCCGGTATCAACGTGTTTACGATTGAGTCAACATACAAATCGCGTTCTTCTGTATTAAACGGGACATGCCCAGGCGACAGCGGATTCCATGACGGGTAATAAATTCCGCGCGCGGGGTCGTCCTGGCCCGCCCAGTTCATAATAAACACCGGTCCGATTGTTGAACGATATCCCGATGTCGTTTGCTTTAATTCGGGCTTTGGGTCGTTGATAATCATCGATACTGTATCACATTCTAAAATAGTCGGTTCAACGACACCCTTGGTCTTACCAGTTCCCGGGGGGGCAACACATAGTGTCGATAAACATTCATCAAACATCAATGGTTTGCCCTTGAAAAAACCAAGAACCATCATAAAGCCTTTGAACAGACCTTCTTTGTTTTTATAATCCTGGCCCATTTTTTTGATATCGTCGGCGGTTGCCACGCGTGATGTTTTTTCGTCGAACTTATCCTTGCTATGTGGGTTAAATTCGTCCGTCATTGTTGAATCAGACAGAAAATAATAACCAATAATCGGCAACAGTGGCGTAATGCATTCAATATCAGGGCGCATCACACACCGCCCAATCCATGCGGGAATTTCCGCCAACACCGACAACCCTGCCGACGACCACAAATTGCCCAAATAAATCGACAGCCAATGCTGGGATGCCGGCGACCAGCCATATCGCCAGATGTGTTCAATCGGAAAAGATGCCGCAACCATTATTGCCGCAACAATCCAGATAATTATCGCCCAACGTATCGACCAAAATTCGCGCGCAACGCCGTTTTGGTCAAATTCCTTGTACGCGGACGAACGGAATATGTTCAGGCCTTTGCCCTTGCCAGATGCGGATAAAATGTTGAATTTCACTGCCATAGTGTTAATATTATATCAGAAAAACAACCTTGAAAAAATACGGAATTGTAAAAAATATGAAAAATATTCCACGTATCTTTGTTGGGACTGATGTTAGCCTGGGACAATCGATACCCGTGGCACGGGATGTGGCACATTATCTGGTGCGCGTTATGCGGACATGCGATTGCCTGGCATTTGGTGACGGTAATGAATATACCGCACGGCTAAGCGACGATAATAAATTCCTGGTTATTGGCGACAAAACTGAACACAGCGACCCGTCAAGTGATATTACACTGATGTTTGCGCCGATTAAGCGGACAGATGATTTGTTGAATATGGCAACACAATTGGGTGTGGCAAAATTTCAGCCGGTTATAACAGACCGCACAACCGCCCATCACATTAACTGGGAACGGATGCGAAAAATAGTGATTGAGGCCGCCGAACAATCAAATCGCAACAGTGTGCCACAGATTCTGAACCCAATTAAATTTTCCGATTTGGATTTATCGAATATTGTGTTCGCAGACGAACGTGCCGCACATGGAAAAGAATTGGATTGCATGGCAAGAAATATTAAATCAATATTAGTTGGTCCAGAGGGTGGATTTTCAGACAATGAATTTGCAGCACTGGATGCGGCGGGGGCACGTGGCGTGTCACTGGGCAAAACAATATTGCGGGCAGAATTGGCGGCGGCGATTGCGGTCGCAAAAATAGCAGGTTAATCAATGGCTGTACGTGTTGCGAAATTTATTGCTGATTCGGGCGTGGCATCGCGACGCGCCGCCGAAGAATTAATTGCCACCGGTCGCGTCAGCATAAATGGCACAATAATCGACAGTCCTGTGAACTTTGTTGGCGATAATGACACAGTTGAAATTGACGGTAAAAAAATTTCAGCGCGTGTGGATACAGAACTGTACATGTTCCACAAACCAATCAACACCATGACAACAACACGCGACACGCGGGGTCGAAAAACAATTTACGATTGCTTGGCGGACGAATATAAAAATTTGAAGTATGTTGGGCGGCTGGATTACAAGACGACGGGGCTGTTGTTACTGACCAACGATGGGGATTTGGCGCGCAAATTAACATTGCCATCATCAAATATTGAACGCGTGTATATTGCGACGGTAAACAGTACTGATTTTTCACAACTGGATAATGCGCGACGTGGGATGGTGGTGGACGGGATAAGATATGCACCAATGGAAATTACAGAAATTGGTGCTAATAATTTACGCGTAAAAATTACCGAAGGGAAAAAGAACGAAGTGCGAATTGTACTGCGTGCGTGTGGGTGTCCAGTGCGCAAATTACACCGCATTTCATATGGTAAAATCACACTGGGGAAATTACCAGTCGGAAAAATTCAAAAGATTTCGCAGAAAACAATTGACGTGATT
>JAEDOP010000113.1 GCA_016301865.1 Alphaproteobacteria bacterium | reverse complement strand
AAATATGCGTGTTGGAAATATTGAGTATGAAACAGAATTGGATAATTTTACAGGTGTGTATTATGGGTTAAATTTAAATGCAAAATATTTGATGAAAAATAATTTCTGGGTGCGTGGGTTGGTTGATGTTACAAGATTTGATTTTGACACGGGTGATGTGTTTTATGAAAATCGTGTTATAAATAATCCATCTGCTGTGTCAATAAATGCGGTGGCGGATTTTGGATACAGGTATGCGCTAATCGATTCGCTTTATATTGCGCCATTTGTCGGGATTGATATGTCGAATTATAGAATGGAATCTGTTACAGATGGGACAATGCACGCGCGTGGCGGGGTAATGGTTGGGTATCAATATGAAATGATGGGAATAAAATATAATTATGATGTTATGTTTGATGTTGCGTCGCAGGATGTGATGCGCGGTGTGGCGCGAATTGGTTTTTGGTCGGCGTATGATATGATTGGCGGTAACACAGAATTTAGCGTCGTGCGCATGTTTGATACGTTGTCATACAAAATGTCAATTGTGGGCAGATTGCGTTTCTGATTAGTCTGCAAATTTACCACGAAGTGACGCCTTGTTTGCGGCGGTAATCTGGATGTCGGCCAATTCAGGTGCATTGTCGCGATATTCAACGATACATTGTTGCATGAATGGCGTTCGATATACCAGGTGACGGCCGGTTTTGTCGATCCCTTCGAGCAGGCAGGATAACGTTTTATCAACGCAACCAATGTTAAATTCGCGTTGGATTTCGTTTAAATATGCATCCAGTTTGGCCAGGCGTGTGGCCTTGACGTTTTCGGGGATTTGATCGGGCATTAATGCCGCCGCGGTATGTGGACGCGGTGAATATTTGAACGAGTATGAGTTTATATATTTGATTTGTTCCGCAATACGCATTGTCTGTTCAAAATCATCGTCTGTTTCGCCAGGGAAACCAACAATAAAGTCAGATGAAATTTGAATTTCTGGCCGTGCGATTTTCAATTTGCGAATTATGTCGGTGTATAATTCCAGACTGTATGGTCGGTTCATGCGCGCCAGTACATTGGGGGCGCCACTTTGGATTGGCATGTTCAAAAATGGCAGTAATTTTGGTTCGGTCGCGAACATAGAAATCAGGTCGTCTGTCATTTCAGTTGGATAACTGGATGTAAAGCGTATACGCATGATTTCTGGGATTTTTGCGGTTTCGCGAATTAAATCAGACAGGCGATAAAGTTTGCCGTTTTCATCGGTGTATTTGTATCCGTTAACATTTTGCCCCAGAAAGCAAATTTCAATCGCGCCGGTTTTTGCCGCATGTATGGTTTCCGCCATTACCGATTCGAATGAACGCGAAATTTCGCGGCCACGTGTGTATGGAACAATACAATATGTACAGACGTGATTGCAGCCTTCTTGGATTGGAATATATGCGACGCGTGGGGATTTTACCATCTGGGGCAGGGCGTCAAACTTTTCCAAGCCACCCAGGTCAATGTTTAGTAAACGCGCGTCTGGGTTTTCCATGATGTCGGGCAATTTGTGATACGATTGCGGGCCCAATACAAAATTCAAATCTGGGATGCGACGAAATGCGTCTGCACCCGATTCGCGTGCGACGCAACCAACAATACCAAACAGGGCCGATGGCTTTTTTGCGCGTCGTATGCGCCCCAGGGCTGAAAATACTTTATCGGTTGCTTTGGCGCGAACTGCACAGGTGTTTAATATGATAATGTCTGCGTCGGAAATGTCGTCTGTATGCACCATACCGCGGTGTTCCAACATCGCAGCGATTCGCCACCCATCATAAACATTCATCTGACAGCCAAAGGTTTGGATAAAGAATTTTTTCATGTTTGTACTTTATTTGTTCTTGATTTTTTGACTGCGAATTTTTTTCGCCTGGGATGATTTTACCTTGGCAACGGCGGAATCATAGGCGGATTTTGCGCGTTGTATTTTAGATGTGTGTTCGTTAACCTCGATTGTGCCGTATTTAACGCCTGTGATTGGATTATCTTCAATTATGCCAATTATTTTTACCATGATTTATCCTTTTTTTTATGCAAGTTTATTTCTTAAAATTTCATTTACGACGGCTGGGTTTGCGGTGCCGCCCGTTTTCTTCATAACATTACCAACAAAGAAACCCAACAATCCCACTTTGCCAGATTTGTATTGTTCAACCTGGGATGGGTTGGCGGTAATTACTTCGTCAATAATTCCTTCGATTGCGGCGGTGTCGGTCATCTGCTTCATGCCGAATTTGTCGGCAATTTCGCGTGGTGTGCCCGATTCGCCATCCAACATTTTGATAAAGATTTCTTTGGCCTGTTTGACGTTGATTGTGTTGTTGCCAATCATATCAACCAATTCTGACAAATCGGCC